>DAOOSC010000046.1:0-1948 GCA_035389585.1 Candidatus Magasanikiibacteriota bacterium | reverse complement strand
CCTGCGTTCTGGACTTGCCACTACTCATTGTCGGGCAAGATATTACGCACAAGAATGCGCGAAATTCCAGAACAGTTTTCGAATGGCAGAAAGGAACGAAAAGAGGAGCAGTTTGCACCATTGATCTAGTCGGTGGAAAAGGCTTCTTCTACGAAACAAAAGGTGGAAAAATTCGCGGATATGAAATGAGGCCGTTCGCAATTCCACTTTCGTGTTCGCTGGTGGCAGAGGGTACCCAAATTATCCATATCCCTGGCAAGTGGCCAATGGTAAAAGGAATGGTTAACCCGCTCCACGATACCAAACTCACGAAATCCTCGGCACGGGCTTTTCTAGCCGCTTACGGCGGGCACAAAATAATAGTCCCGAACAGAAAACCAGATTTAGATTTCCCACTCGAAGAAGGAGATGCTATTACAGCGGAATCGATTCTCGAAACCGCGACCACCAAATTCGTATTCTACGAAGGTGGACTAGAATCTTATGACCCACCACAGCTCGAAGCGGCGCGAAGTATGATTTTTCATCTGCTCGCCCACGAAGTGGGTATAACCCAATTCACATCCTCCAACTTACGCCGTGCAATGTCTTCCGAACTGATCATTACTACGGCGCAAATTCTCCGTTGTCAAACTGATTGGCAGATGAGTATGATCCGTGAACCGCCAAACATATTTTGCAGATCGGATGATGGATTACAATATAGCTGGATCGAGATCCTACCAAAACAAGCTCTCACGACCCAGATGGTCGATAAAATCGCCAACCAGGATTTGGATATCGATGTGTATGTGCTTGCGCGCCGCTATTTGAAAGCTTTGGAGAGCTTGCCCGAATCGAGTCATATTGACCATCGCATCAAGAGAGGAAAATCGATTGCGAATATTCAGCATATGCTGATTGAGTCGACTCAAACAGATGGGAGCCGGAGAAGAATTTGGATTGATCGAGATGATCTCGACCATGACGTCAACCAAAAAGAAATGCCAATCATATATGGTAGAACCAGACAGTTGGAGTTTGTCTGCTTTGACGAGAAGCTGGGGCTGGTGGTCAATCATGCCACGAATTTCTAAACAAAGGGGGGAAAATTGAGAAACCGACAACCGTGCTGAAAAGCACGGTATTTTATTGCCAACTTCCAAATTATACTTAAAATTAATAATGTGATATCATATTTCAATATGAATATTCTCCTCATTATCATCATTATTTTTCTCGCGACTTTTGTTTGGGGAGGATTGAGCGCGGCTCCCTGGGTACCATGCTAATCAGACGATCTGAAAAGAATTTTTGATTTTGCCAATCTCGATACCAACAAAACTTTTGTCGATATTGGCGCTGGCAACGGCAAAACCGTAATTGCGGCGGCCCAAGCCGGCGCTATCGCCCACGGTTACGAAATTTCGCTTTTCCCCTACATTATCGCCCGCTTGAAAATACTGCTTTTACCACGCGAAATTCGCAGGCGAATATTTTTTCACTACAAAAGTTTTTGGAATGTTAATTTGGGACAATTTGATTGTATTTATTTATTCCTCATGCCAAAAATATTTCCACGACTGGTGAAAAAAATAAAAAATGAATGCACAGCCGGAACAAAAATAATTTGTTACGTGTGGCCACTCCCGGAATTGTCTTTGAAAAAAATTTCCGAAGAAGAAAATCATCCAAAAATATTTTTTTACGAAAAATAATTTAGTTTTTGAAAAGTTATACACAGGTTCACTTGTCAAAACTATTTCATTTTGTCTTATTTAATTATATACTATATGCGGATGGTCGGTTGTGATATTTTCACAAAAAATTTTTTACATCGATGCTTGTCATGTAAAACTTCATCCCGCGTTATAAACCATTTGGTGTGTACCATGGTAATGTCAAATAATATAACGTGTATCAAATTTTAGAGAGGGGGTGTCATTATGAAAAAAGTAAAAAAGACAAA
>DAOOSC010000045.1:0-2437 GCA_035389585.1 Candidatus Magasanikiibacteriota bacterium | reverse complement strand
AAAAAATTATTTTCCTTCATCGACAATTTCCGCCTTCACATCTTCCCCATCAATCGCCGTCACCTGGAGAGAAATACCACAGACATTACATTCGACCACATCTCCAGCTGCCAAATTAGGGTATGAAGACAGGTCGGCACTATTTTTACACTCTGGGCAAATAAGATTCATAATATATTGATTAATACACGCAAACGCGCGTCACTACACATAATACCAGATATTTTCCAAAAAATCAAGTATGAAAACTATTCAAATTTCGTACCCGAAACTCGCCTCAGCTCTCGGCATCGCCGAAGTTTTTTTGAAACGCGAAGACCAGCACAAATACGGTTCCCACAAAGGCCGTTCGATTCCTCTCATGATCAAAAAATACTTCAAAGAAGGTCAAACAAATTTTACAATTTCCTCCTCTGGCAACGCCGCCCTCGCCGCGATCGAATCCATCCAAGCCCACAATCGCAACAATGATAAAAAAATTACTCTAAAAATTTTTATTGGGCAAAATATTTCTCCAATTAAATTAAAAACTTTGACCGGAATTATCGAAGACGCTCACATCGAAATGAATCAGGTAGAAAATCCCCGCCAATCAGCCTTCGCTCTAGACAAAGCAGGACAGGCCAAAAATTTACGCCAATCCACCGACGACACTGCTCTCATCGGTTATGCTGAATTGGCTGACGAATTGGTAAAAATTGAAAACCTCTCTGCAATTTTCATCCCGACCTCATCCGGAACTACCGCCCAAGGCATCGCCGAACATCTTTTGAAATCAAAAAACTCAGCCCAAATCCACATCGTCCAGACCACCACGGTGAATCCACTAGCCCGAGAATTCGACCCCGATTTCAACCCCGAAGAAAAAAGCTCCGCCGACGCCATCGTCGACATCATCGGCCGTCGTCGTGAAAAATTAACTTCTGCAATCAAACAAACACATGGCTCTGGCTGGATAGTGAGTAATGAAGAAATACGTGCCGCTCAAAAAATAGTCGCCGATAATTGCAACATCGACATTTCCCCGAACAGCGCCCTCTCCGTCGCCGGTCTCATGAAAGCGATTCAGCACGACTGGAAATGGACTGGACCGGTGGTTTGTCTAATTACTGGAAGATAAAAAGGCAGAGTATCTCTACCCCGCCGTCCGACTAACACCCGAAGCCACAAGGACCCAAGGGTTCATAATGCTGTTGGTCCTTTTTCCCGTTCAAAGGAGGTTGAGGCGGCAACCTGTCTTTCCTCGTGTGTTTTTTGGCATACTTCCAAGCCATGTATTCAGGAGATGCAGGGCTTCTCGGTCGCCAATCACTTTTTCCTCTATCTGACGGATCCCTGGATAAAAAACCAATGAAACAAAACACACCACCAAACAAAAAGAACATTCCCATCTTGATCCTCCCTTAGTTTTCTCGAAAGAACAAAAAACACCGCCGAGAAGCGGTGGTGCTGACAAAACTGAATATCAAATCACACCCCGCTTGACGTGGCTAAAGAAATAAAAACTAAATTTGTTTACAATGGTGTGATTCATACTTTTTTTATCATACCAAACCTTTTCGAATATGACAAAACTATACTGTGGATAAATGAGCGCTAATGAAAACGAAAAATTATAAGATTAAAAGATCAGAAGATCAAATAACAAATGCACGCGAAAAAATGAACACCTAGTGTTCATTTTTTAATCTTATAGTCTTACAATCTTTCAATCCTCACTCACTCCTCCCCACCGTCAAAATATTTTTCCCACTTTCTACATCCGACCTCTCCCCTTTTTTAATATTACAATTTTCGAGCACAGAAAATCCATTCCGCGTAAACAATTCATCCAATTCCAAAAGAGAAAATGAATAATAATACCGATCAGCGAGTTTGTCACCAAACGGACTACGCCACGGCACCGAATATCCACTAATCCCAGTTTTCACATATTTTCCACTCGCAATTTTCTTTTTCGCCCAATTACTTTGCAAATTCCAATTCGTCAAAATAATTATACCCCCAGGCACGAGCACACGTTTCATTTCTCGCAAAGCCAATTCACGGTCTGTCTCCTTTTCCAAATGATGAAACGACGCAATCGCAAAAATCTGTTCAAAAGACGCATCAGGAAACGGCAATGTGCGCATATCCGACAATGTAAATTGATTTTTCGGATGCAATCGTCTCGCCTCATCGATGAGCCCCGAGCTCACATCCACACCGACATATTGCACACCATAATTAGCCAAAAAATCCGCCAATCGCCCATTTCCACACCCCAAATCGAGCACCCTCGCCCCCCGCTCAATATACTTCTCGAACGCCAAAAAATCAGACCAAGGATGCTGGCGTGTCGCAGAGAATAGACTGGCAAATTTGTCATAGACCGCCCCGACCAGGCCGACGGGTTGATTTTTTTTCATATTTGAGGTAAATTATTGTGGTATGGATA
>DAOOSC010000044.1:0-2695 GCA_035389585.1 Candidatus Magasanikiibacteriota bacterium | reverse complement strand
GGAGCGAAGAGAAGACGGTGATGAGATTTTGGATAATTCACGCCGCGATGGTGATTCTCGGTGTTTGGATTGCGATGCATTAATATGTACTTGAAACATTCCGAACAAACAATTACCGATTTTTCCGTGAAAAATATTGATGAGCAATATGATCATGGTTTTTTGTTTGAGAGGACAGAGCGCGGTGCAATGTATGAAACACGCAGTGTGCGCATTGATTTAAGTAAATTTGACTTATCGAGTGAAAACAAACGCATTTTGAAGAAAACCGAAGGCGTGACTTTCTCCGTTCTCCGATTACCTTACGAACAATACACTTGGCAAATCGGCAAACTCGGCAAAGATTTTTATGAGACCAAATTTGGTGAAGGTGTTTTCAGTGCGAATAAAATAAAAGAACTAATTACCGATTCCGAAAAAAGTAATTTCAATAGACTTTTCAAATACGACGAAATTGGCTATGCAATCTGCCTCGAGACTGACAATATCCTGCACTACTCATACCCATTCTACAATCAGAATTCCGATACTCCAAACCTCGGCATCGGCATGATGACACGAGCGATTTTGTGGGCAAAAGAAAATAACAAAAAATATATCTACCTCGGTTCTGCGAAAGATGAAAAAGCGAAATACAAATTACAATTTTCTGGATGCGAATGGTGGGATAGTACGAAGCGGGTATGGAGTGACGATGTTGAGGAATTAAAAAATATTATTCGTAATATTAAATGAGTAATAAGCACACTTTAGAACACTCCGATTTGTTTCCGGCGCAACTCGGCGAGTTCGCGGGCATGGTTTTTTCACGAAGTGAAAAAGAGCGAACGAAGTCCGAATTAGCGCCGAGAGCCCCGCTGGGGCGAACAAGCGGCGACGGAAACAAATTGGGGTGTTCTAAATGAGGGAACTACAAATAAAACTTTTTTCAATATTTTACAAAAATAATTAAACAATATGCGTATTCACTTCATTGGCATTTGTGGCGTCGCCATGTCCGCGATCGCGATTGCTCTGAAAGAAAAGGGGCACACGGTCACAGGTTCCGACGCTGGATTCTATCCGCCAATTTCTGACCACTTGAAAAAATCTGGTATCAACTTCTATCCCGGCTGGCACCCAGAGAAAATGTGCGCAAACGGCGACCCAGACCTCGTCGTCGTCGGCAATGTCGCTGGCTCCACCAATCCAGAATGGCTCACTGTCCAAGAAAAAAAACTCGCCTACAAATCCTACCCTGAAGTCCTCGCTGCCTATTTCATCAACGAAAATTCCATCGTGGCCGCTGGCACATATGGCAAGACTACGACGAGTGCCATGCTCACACATGTATTTCGCGAAGCGAAAATGGATCCATCGTGGATGTACGGCGGACTGACCATCGACGAATCCCCTGCCGCCCACATCGGCAAAAGCAAATGGAGTATTTTGGAAGGTGACGAATACAAAACAGCTCGTTGGGACGATCGTGCGAAGTTCATGTTGTATTCCCCGACACATCTCATCATTACGGCGATTCAGTGGGATCACGCCGATTTATATCCGACAGAAAAAAAATATTTTGAAGCATTCAACCGATTGGTGTCAGGCATACCAGATGACGGATTGGTCGTGTATTCTATCGATAAAAATGAGGTAGTCAAGACCGTAAAAAAATACTCTGCCGCAAGAACGGTTTCCTACGGAATGCACAACGACGCGGATTATAGGTACTTCGGCCTCGAAGCGACACGCGACGGCCTCACTTTCACCATCGCCCACACCGGACAAGAATTTGAAATCCGAAGTAAAATGCTCGGCGGATACAACGCGGAAAATATGACCGCCGTATTCGCAATGGCGACCGAATGTGGAGTGCCTACCAAAAAAATTATCGAAGCCCTCGCGACTTTCCCGGGCATGAAACGCCGCCTCGAAAAAAGATATTCCGGCGCTGTCGACGTGATCGACGATATCGCCCATTCACCTGCCAAAGCGGAATCTACACTTCTGAATCTACACCAGACATACACCGGAAAAATTATCGCCGTCTTCGAACCGAACACCGGCAACCGCCAAAAACAATCTGCCCCACTTTACAAAAATGCTTTTTCTGCCGCGAATCATGTCATCATTCCAAAACTCACAAAATTGAAAACAACAAAAGGATCCAAACAACCAATGGAAGCCATCAACCTCGCGAGTGTGATTCAGAAAACCCACAACAATGTTCACTGCATCGAAGATGACAACGAACTCACCGACTGGCTCGTGGAAAACACGAACGAAGGCGACGTGATCGCTTTTCTCGGTTCACACAGTTTTCGCGGGATGATCGAGGAGACAGTGAAAAAAATGGAGAGGAAATTTAAAAAATAAACTGTAAGGTTAACGAGAGTCATTTACACTTTAGAACGTCCCGATTTGTTTCCGGCGCAACTCGGCGAGTTCGCGGGCATGGTTTTTTCACGATAGTGAAAAAGAGCGAACGAAGTCCGAATTAGCGCCGAGAGCCCCGCTGGGGCGAACAAGCGGCGATGGAAACAAATCGGGACGTTCTAAATGAGTGGAACATAAACAAAACTTAGTTTTCTGAACAAAGGTTAAAATTTTGTTTAAAAACAAAAACCCTCCCAAAAGAGAGGGTTCGCAAAAACGAATAAAAAATTATTTTCCTTCATCGACAATTTCCGCCTTCACATCTTCCCCATCAATC
>DAOOSC010000043.1:0-2766 GCA_035389585.1 Candidatus Magasanikiibacteriota bacterium | reverse complement strand
TATACGCCAATTTTCGGAATGTTTGTGATATCTTTCAATTCCAAAATATCGTAATATTCCAAATCGCCTAGTGTACAAATTAGGTCAATCGGGTTTTTTTGAGAATATTTGCGATACTGTCTGATGGTTTGCGGTCGGAAATGGCGAGGATGTTCATAATGTTATGAGTTTGATATGTATTTATCATAACATTGTTAGTATTTTTTTGCCAGACCAATATTTGGGTAATAGTAGTATCCGTGGACATTTTTGTATTCTTGGGCTATAATTTCACCATATTTACCTAGTGATATTTTGAGAGCTGTGAACACCCCCAAAACCCTAAAAAACCTCCCCGACACTCCCGGCATATACCTCTTCTATAATTCAGCGAAAGAGCTTATTTATGTCGGCAAAGCAACTTCTCTCCACAATCGTGTGCGGAGTTATTTTTCGGGGCGAAAGACTTCTCGGCCGATCGAGGAGATGATTCATGAGGTGAAGTCGATTCGTCACATCGTCACCGATTCAGCGCTCGAGGCGCTTTTGCTCGAAGGGAAATATATTAAGCAATACCGACCGAAATACAATGTATTGTGGCGGGATGATAAGTCGTGGAATTATCTCGCAATTACAAAAGAGGAATTTTCGCACGTCATTGCGGTGCGCGAGCATGAATTGAATAACGGGTCGGTCGATTTGAAAAGTTTCAAATATATTTTCGGACCATATCCTAGATTGAACACCAAAGCGGTTTTGCGCATTTTGCAAAAATTATTTTTTATCTCTACTTGTCGGTCCGACGCCAAACGCCCTTGTATGTATTATCAAATGGGGGAGTGTCTCGGGGTGTGTGCGCATACGATTTCGGCGCGTGATTATGGGGCGAAAGTGATTCGACCTCTTGTAGAATTTCTGCGTGGACACAAAAAACGTGTGTTTGGATTGTTGAATCGGCAAATGCTCGAAGCGTCGCGTTCCGAAAAATACGAAGAAGCCGCACGTCTGCGTAATCAAATTTTTGGTCTGGAAAAAATTCAAGATATTGCGGTTGTGAATTCGTCATTTGTTTCGCACGGTGATTTCGCGAGTGCTGATTCGGTGAATGAATATGAGCGTCTCGAGTGTTATGATATTTCCAATTTGGGTGAAACAGGAATTGTCGGTTCGATGGTCGTGTTTGATCATGGGATTGCCGAGAAAAAATCATATCGTAAATTCCGTGTACGATCGGTCGCGGGACAAAGTGATGTGGATGCACTCGCGGAAGTACTCACACGTCGGTTTGCGCATGCGGATTGGCGACTGCCGGATCTGATCGTCGTCGATGGTGGTAAGCCACAGATCAATCGTGTCCAGCGTGTCGCAGATGAAATGGGTGTGAAAGTCCCAATTCTCGGTATTGCGAAAGGGGTGGAAAGAAAAAAGAATGAAATAATATTTTCACGACCGGAGGCGAAACTCGCGCGTTGGGTGGGGAAAAATGTTATTACATTAATTAAATTGCGTGACGAGGCGCATCGTTTCGCCATTAGCTATCAGAGGCAATTACGTAAAATTAAATAATTATTTATGCATCGATTTATTACCGATTTGGATTTAACTTTGAATTACATCGAACTATTTGGCGATGTAGGTCATCAGATGGTGGACGTACTCAGAATGGGTGAGAAAGAACAAGTGGAATTGCTTGATGGACAAGGAAATTCAGCGGTCGTCGAAATTACGGAAGTGAAAAAACATGGTGCGACGGTGCATGTGATCTCGCGTGCTTTTTCACCGCTTGATTTATCGCGTCGAGTAGTTTTGTATTGTGCGGTTTTGAAAAAAGATAATTTCGAATGGGTAGTGCAAAAAGCGACCGAAGTCGGTGTCGCGGAAATTGTACCAATAATTACCGATCGAACAATCAAGACAGGATTGCGGGCGGATCGATTAGAAAAAATAATTAACGAAGCGGTCGAACAATGTGGTCGAAATACTTTGCCGAAACTTCGTGAGGTCGTGAATTTTGATGTGGCTCTACGTGAAGCGACGGGCAAGAAAATATTTTTTCATGCGGGTGGAGTGCAATTGGGTGATTTGAAATTGGTTGAAAGCGAAGTGAGTATTTTCATCGGTCCAGAGGGTGGATGGAGTGAGGCCGAGGTAGAGCAGGCGCGAGCGGGTGGGGTTGAGATTGCCTCTCTCGGCAATAATATTTTACGGGGCGAGACGGCGGCGGTGGCGGCGACTTGGTGGGCGGTGAATGGGTAAAATTACATAATAAAAATAACAAATTCCGCTGGAAGGCGGAATTTTTGATCGTAATTGGGTGGAGAGATGCTGGATCTGACATCTCTCCAGTGGAACATAGTCCTTTAGTACACGATGATACAAAAACATTCCCAAAGGAACTACTGCGGCCACTCAAAATTCTGAGTGAGAATCCATGCCGTACTACGGTAATAAAGAGCGTTGGGGAACACGATTTGGCTGATGAGCCGTAATGTGCGCTCAAGGCGTCTGACACCAACGAATTCGGTGTCCATTTGGCGGACTCACGGTCTCTTCGTTTTCACCAGCCAATCATATTTTAAAATATTTTCTCCCCTTTTGTCAAGTTGTGGATAAGTGGGTTGCAGTGGTTGCAGAGTGTCTGTAAGTGGTATATAATGGTACTAGGTGGGGAAAAGTGGGGAATGGGTTAAATGCTTGTCTATCTATTTCAGCTTAATTCCACCATAAAATTTCGCATGTGTTTATCGGCGAATTTTCGCACAATTTAGACGATAAAGGACGAATTGC
>DAOOSC010000042.1:0-3096 GCA_035389585.1 Candidatus Magasanikiibacteriota bacterium | reverse complement strand
ACACCGAAGTTGACCTCTTTCGCGGCATAGCGCATCTCCTTCGTCACATCTTCCATCCGGACACCATTGATCGCTGCCGCCGTCGCCCGATGAATATCTTCACCTTTATTGAAAATATCAATCATTTTTTCATCTTCGGCGAGCGAAGCGACGACACGCAGTTCAATCTGGGAATAATCGGCAGAGATTAATTTATGGCCCGGTTCGGCGATAAAAGCATCACGAATTTTTTTACCGAGCTCGGTACGAATCGGAATGTTTTGCATGTTTGGCTCAGAGCTCGAAAGCCTGCCTGTCGTCGTCACGGCTTGATTAAATGTGGTATGAATACGTTTCGTTCTCGAGTTCACGAGTGCCGGCAAAACATCCACATAAGTATTTTGCAATTTCGCCAGTTCACGATAGTCACGAATCAGACTAATTATCGGATGTAGGCCAGCTAATTTTTCTAATTCCGCATCGGCGGTCGAATAGCCGGTTTTACCTCTTTTAATTCCATCCGTCGGTAATTTCATTTTATCAAACAAAACATCCCGCAACTGATTCGGCGATGCGACATTAAACTCTGTTTCCGATTCTTTCCAAATACTTTTTGTCAGCTTTTCAATTTCTTTAGCGACTTCGAGCGACATTTTTTTCAGAGCAATCTCATCCACAGCTACACCATTCATTTCCATTTGAGCGAGGACGGGAATGAGACGCATTTCCACTTTTTCGAAGAGACCAAAGTCTGATTCGGCACGCAATTTTTTCTCGAGCGACACGCTCGCATCAGTCGCATACATTAGTTCGGTAGCGATCATTTTCGGATCCGCGCCGAAGAGGGAAGTCTGGTCGGTATTCAGACTAATCGCCCGACCGCTCTCACGCAATACAATACTCGGCAGATCGTGCGCTCGTGTCGATGAATTGACGAGGTAAGACGCGACCATGACATCGAAAAGTTTTGCTTCGGGGTAGGTATTTTCTGAAATAAGGGCGCGGCAAACCGTCTTCAGATCATGCCCGACAAGCGCCGTTTCCGGCGAGACCAGATACTCTAGAAGTTTTTCCCAATTTTTTTCGCCGATTTTATTTTTTTCGAAATATGCACCGAAGTCGTTGGCATACAAAACAAACCCAATGAGTTGTCCAACAAACATATTCGGGCCAGAGAGCATATCCCGTACACCGACTACTTTTGATTTTTTTATTTTATCAAAAATTTCCGAAAAATTATTTTTACCAACAATTTCAAAACCTAACTTTCGCACCGCTTTGTGGGAAATTGTTTTTGTTTCAGCACCATCAGAGATTTTTGGGTTCAGTCTTTTGACGAGAGAATAAAACTCAAACTTCTTGAAAAGTTCCCCCAATTTTTCTTCATCAAACTTTTTGAATTTGGTGTTTGCGAGATCAAATTCCAAATCGGGCACATGAGTATTGATAGTCGCGAGCTCGAAGCTCATGTATGCAGACTTTTTACCTTCCTGTAATTTTTTTAAAACACCTGGTTTTATTTCTTTCACCGCTTCATCCGGATTCTTCTCAATAAAATTATATATGTCCTCTATGCTGCCGAATTTTTTTATTAACTCCATGCCAGTTTTCTCTCCGATACCAGGCACACCCGGAATATTATCTGATGTATCGCCACGCAATGCTTTGTAATCGACGACGTGTTCTGGGCCGAAACCGAATTTATCGTGCACTTCTTTCGGTGTAAAAATAGCCACATCACTCATGCCTTTGCGCAGTGTATAGACACGGACACGATCATTCACGAGCTGGAGCGTATCCATATCACCAGTGATGATCCAAATTTCCGGTCCTTCTGTTTTCTGTAATTCACGCACGACTGTACCGATCACATCATCGGCTTCAAAACCTTTTTTCTCAAAAAATGGAATCTGAAAAGCACTCACGAGATCATGCACGAGCGGAATTTGATCATACAACTCTTGATCCGCTTTGACCCGCGTGGCTTTGTATTTATCAAAAATCTCATCACGAAATGTTCCACCACCGACGTCAAAAGTGACAGCGATATACTCGGGAGATAATTCTTTCAGCACACGCAAGAGAATTGTCGCGAAGCCATATACGGCGTTCACCTGTGTACCATCATGGGTCGTGAGCGGGGGAATGGCGTGGTATCCTCGGTGAATAATGGCGTTGCCGTCAATAATGACAAATTTACTCATAAAAAATTTTGCCGGAATTCAAACAGTGCCGGTATTGCGAGTATTGTATCATTTCGAAGCGTTGGCGAAAAGGGTTGGAAAATTTGGATAAAAAAAGAGCTCGGGGTGCAACTACCCCCGAGCCGACTGTATTTTCTGACCTTCGCATACGACGGTGTAAACCGTCTACTGTTCCGCAGTTAAGCGGAGGTACTTGCCCTCGCGGGCACAGAGCTGTCAAACGTCAGTTCGTTCTCCAAAAAGAGCACTAGCACTTGTTATTCCCCTCGAACCTTCCGAGGGTACGGTTCTCTGCGAACTGGTTTGTCGGCTGCAGAATGTGCTACCGACTAAACCTTTTCGTTGGTGGGTTGCTGGCCCACCATTCCTCCTTGTGTTTGCGTGGCCTGACCAAGCACAGTGGGACCGAGGATGACCTCTTTTCTGCCAACAGCCACAAAAAGCCTGTTGGGAAGAGGCCCCACCACTCCCAAGACCGGAGCGAAGTTGACCTTTTTCTGGGTCTCATCGCGACAGACTACCATGAGGCGGCTCTGAATGGCTTTCCCGCATGAGGATACACATTCCAGCTTACCTGCCTGCGCATGGCAAGTCACGGGTCCGATCTCTATCGCAGCAACATTGTTGCCAGTCACCGCGACGAGAGCAGTGGACAGGAGAATCGAACTCAGCATTCTCTCTCCTTCCAAGGCGAAAGTACGGCATATTGGGCGGATGAGACATTCTCACCCTACTGACCCGATCCATACTTCGCGACAGATTCCAATTTATCACATATCCAAATCATCGTCAATAGGGGGTGTGGAAAACAAAGCACAGCCACTTAGGCTGTGCTCACCTGAGGTACGGGTCGGAATTGAACCGACGCATAGGAGTTTTGCAGACTCCTGCCTTACCACTTGGCTACCGTACC
>DAOOSC010000041.1:0-3332 GCA_035389585.1 Candidatus Magasanikiibacteriota bacterium | reverse complement strand
GCGGAGAGGGTGGGATTCGAACCCACGGCCCCTTGCGAGGCACGGCTTTTCGAGAGCCGCACGTTAGACCACTCTGACACCTCTCCATCGAGGCCTATACTATCACGAAAACATGTAAGAAATCAAGAGGCCGTCCGCGAAATGCGAGACGACCTCTGTTGAAAATTATTTATCTGTTTTCTCAGTTTCGGTCGCTGTCATACCCTTCATGACCACTTCTTTGATTTTCTTTTTGTAATCCCGAATGAAGTACGGACGAGCGCGTTTCACATCGAGCTGACGCACAAATTCAATTTTGGCGACAACCGGTGAATTGATCGGAAAAATCTTCTCGACACCCACACCCTCAGAAATCTTCCGCACTGTGACGGTCGCACCGACGGCGGTACCGTGCTTCACAGCGAGAATCGTTCCTTCATAGACCTGAATACGTTCTTTTTCTTCGCCTTTTGTGTTTGTTTCTTTGATTTTCTGGTGAACCCTGACCACCATGCCAGGCTTCAAATCATGTCGAATATCATCGGACATATTTTTAATTTTTGTTGAGAGGTTGACAAAGATTGCCAACGTCGAAATATTTAATAATGTCGTTATTCTACACAAAAAAGTTTGTTTTGTCAAGACCATCCCTAAACTCGGTAAATCAAGCCAACTTTTCTGTAAAAATATCCTTTATTTTAGCCAAAGTTTCTTCCATCTTTCCCTCTCGATTCAGCACCACATAATCAAACTCATCTTGATGTGCCAGCTCCATCTCAGCGGTTTTCAGCCGCGTTTGGATATTGGCCTCATCGCTATCACCGCGCGATACCATATGCGCTCTCAACTGCTCCAAAGATTCTGGAGCGATGAATATCGAAATCACTCTTTCTCCGTACTCTTTTTTGATTTGTGCGAAGCCCTGAACATCAATATTCATTATCACCGGAAAATCGGACATTACATCTTCGGTCTCGGCGCGATGCGTACCATACCATTCTCCGTGGATATATGCCGTCTCGATGAATTCGCCTGCCAAACGGCGTCGATCAAACTCCGACTGATCCACATAATGCACAACTTTATCTTCCGTTCCAAAACGACGTTTGGTGCGCGTCGTATATGTGACCGTCGGCCGTAATTCAGGAAAAATTTTACGCAAATTTTGGATAATTGTCGTCTTACCGACACCAGCCGGACCCGCAATCACAAAAAGCGGGTTATCTCTGCCCTTCGAGTGGTTTTTCATATCTCTTCAATGTGTTTAGATATTCGGATAATTCTGGCGGCAAAGCGGAATCAAAACAACATTTTTCACCAGAGAGATCAGTAAAACACAGATGAGCAGAGTGCAGAAACAGACGATTAAGCGGAGCATCGATCTTCTTCATCAATTTACGATTGAAATAGATCGTATCCCCTACCACCGGATGATTGTAGGCGAACATATGCACGCGAATCTGATGAGTGCGCCCCGTGTGAATTTTCACTTTCAATAATGAAAACCGAGCATACATTTTCACAACATCGAACTCGGTCAAAGCCAATTTCCCTTCTTGTAAATTCGCCGCCCCATGCAATGTGGTCGCATCAACTTTTGGTCGCGCCGCCATATGTCCGTCCCCCGCTCGGCCAATCGCGAAATCGATCGTCTCATGTTCGCGCGGCACCTGACCATACACCAAGACAAAATATTCTTTTTCAATTTCGCGGCGAGAAAATTGTTCTTTCAAAGCGCTGAACATTTTTTGATTACGCGCAATTACGAGCAAACCGGAAGCTTCACGATCGAGACGATGCACAATACCGGGGCGCATTTTCGGCTCATCACCAACCCGTTTTGTCTCTGGATATTTCTCTCGAATCCAATCCGCCAAAGTACCAGTCTCGCCCGCCTGCGTCGGATGAGTGAGCATGCCAGCCGGTTTCTCGACGACCGCCCAATTTCTGGTTTGCGCAATAATTTTCGGAATAATTTTCTCATCCACGACCACATCTTCCTCACCTCCCACCTCTACATGCAAAATGACAATATCTCCCGGTTTCACTCGGTCCCCGGCTTTCCTCGGGAGTTTGCCATTCACTGTCACGGTACCAGAATCAATCGTATTTTTCACCGAAGTGCGCGATAACCCCAATTTGTCAGTCAAAAAAATATCCAAACGACCAACAAACCTTTTCGGAATGACAATTTTTCTTTCTTTTTCTACAATATTTACCATAAGTGTGTTATTTTGTGGTTATCTTACCGAAAAAATGAGAATTTGTCAATTTTGGTTATTTTCAATCATAATAAAACCCGCAAGTGAACTAGCTTGAAAAAAAACCGAATACGTGGTATAGTAGACCACGTATTTTCGTATTGGATATTTTTTGCTTACTCAAAAATTTCCGAGACAAAAACCGTACCACTATATACACGCGCGTATAGCTCAGCGGTTAGAGCGCCACCCTTATAAGGTGGATGTCGATGGTTCGATTCCATCTACGCGCACAAATACGATATGAACAAAACCCAAAAACTGATCAATGTCGGGCTCAAACTAATGGAAAAAACCCACGACCCACTCCACAATCGCAATCATGTGGAACGGGTAATTTCGACTACCCAAACAATCGCCCATAAACAGAACCTGTCCGATCATGACACCCAAGCCCTCGCTCTCGCCGCCGCTTGGCACGATGTCGCGCGTATCATCACTCGCCGACCATCCATGTTTATTATGCTCGCGCTAGATGATCTTTTCTCGGCTTTCATGTTGACTTGGTACGGAATAATTAATTTCTCTTTTCGATATGAAGTCCGCATCGCGATCTGGCTTCTCCTCGCCAAAAGCGCAATCACTGGTCGAATTATCAAACTAACCATGCTCCGTCGTCGCTATCGCACACTCCTCCAAATTTTGAAAGATGCCGATGTCATTGATGTCATTCACCCTGAACGCACGAGCATCGCTTTCGATATGGCCCAAAATTCACGCTATTACCGCACCGGTTATCGCATGCTAATTCGCTGGACGTTGCGTACCCGCCCAATCTCTACATACACCATGGAAGCGCGGGACAATCTTTTCCAAAACCTCCAAATTATGCGCGATTGGGTAATGAGTCCACCTATCACCAAACTACATACGATGATGTTTGGTCCAGAATGGGCTGAAATATACTCGATAAGTATCGAAAGGCTAATCCGTGAAAACAGTCCTGTTCTCGACCAAAAAATGATAAAATCGTCCTCGTAGTTCAATGGATAGAATACCTCCCTCCGAAGGAGGTGATGCGTGTTCGATTCGCGCCGAGGGCACAGACAAAAAACCTGATATTTCAGAGTTTTTTGTTTTTTCCCCAAGCCT
>DAOOSC010000040.1:0-5256 GCA_035389585.1 Candidatus Magasanikiibacteriota bacterium | reverse complement strand
ACCGCTAATAAAAGTCGAAAACCTAGAAAAAAAATATGTGAACGGTGAAATTGAAACCTCGGTGCTTTGTGGTGTTAATTTTGAAATAAAAAAAGGTGAATTTGTAGCTATCACCGGTCCTTCTGGTTCTGGTAAATCTACCCTCATGCATATTCTCGGTTTCCTCGACCAGCCGACAGGGGGTCATTATTTATTCGAAGGGCGAGATACGAGCAATCTCTCGGATGACGAACTCGCAGAAATGCGTGGTGGCAAAGTCGGGTTTATTTTCCAAGCATTCAATCTCTTGCCTCGCACTACCGTGATGGACAATGTGATGTTGCCGCTCATGTACAAAAAAATGAGTAAAGATGAGCGAGTAAGCCGAGTACGGCAGGCAATTAAATCAGTCGGTCTCGATCATCGTATCAATAATTATTCCAATCAATTATCTGGTGGTGAAAAACAACGGGTGGCGATTGCGCGTGCTTTGGTTTCAGAACCCTCAGTAATTTTTGCGGATGAACCGACCGGGAATTTGGATAGTAAGTCTGGTTTACAAGTCATGCGAATTTTACAAGATTTGAACATGAAAGAGGGGCACACGATTATTCTCGTCACACATGAGAAATATACCGCGGATCATGCAGAGAGAATTATTCGTGTGCGTGATGGGGAAATTCTCTCTGATGAAAAAGTGGTGAATCGTCAATTCGCGAAGGATGGCGCAGAATTGAATAAATAAAAAGTATGGATTTTCGAGAATCGGCACGCAATTCAATTCAAATTTTCAAGCAAAATAGGGCACGGACACTTCTCACCATGCTTGGGATAATCATTGGTATCATGTCGGTGATATTTATTATCTCCGTCGGGCATGGCGCGCAGTCGCTCATTATCAGTCAGATCAAATCGCAAGGTTCAAATTTGATTGCTGTTTTCCCTGGTAACAGCGATGACAAAGGGCCGCCAGTTTCGGTCATGGGTATCGTGATCACGACTTTGAAATATAATGATGTGAAAAAAGTATCAGAACAGGTACCAGAGATTGTGGCGAGTACGGCCTATGTGCGCGGCACGGAGACAATGAGCGCGAATGGAAATAAAAAAGACGCAAGTTTTGTTGGGGTATCGTATTCTTTGCCCCAAGTCGAAGATTTGGGCATCAGTATCGGGCAATTTTTTTCGGAAGACGATGAGAAAACAATGCAGAAGGTGGTCGTCCTCGGTCCGACCGTGCGTGATGACTTGTTCGGGGCAGGGGCGGATCCGACCGGAGAATTAGTGAAAATTGGTAAACATAGTTTTCGGGTGGTCGGTGTGACGAAAGTTCGCGGTTCTTCGGGTTTTTCCAATCAGGATTCTCAAGTGTATATTCCGGTGACGACCGCGCAGAAAATTATGCTTGGTATTGATTATATTAGTTTTGCTAGGTTCAAAGTCCGGTCGGAGAATGAAATTGACAGTTCGATGGAAGAAATTAAGCAGGTGTTGCGCGCCGAACATGATACAAAATTTGGTGAGGCGGATGATTTTGATGTGCGTAGTCAAAAACAATCTCTGGAAGTTTTGACAAAAATTACCGGCGCGATTACTTTATTTCTCGCCGCGATTGCCGCTATCGCTCTCATTGTCGGTGGAATCGGTATTATGAATATCATGCTCGTCGCAGTGCAGGAGAGGACGCGGGAGATTGGTTTGCGAAAGGCGGTCGGAGCGAAAAATAAACAGATAATGAGCCAGTTTTTGATTGAAACGATGTTTTTGACGACCATTGCCGGCGTGTTTGGGATTATTATGGGAATACTGTTCTCGTATCTAGTGGCTGTGATCGCACGTGCGCTTAATTACGAATGGGAATTTTCTGTATCGATTATGTCAATTTTCCTTTCGGTCGGGGTTTCGACAGCGATCGGTCTCGTGTTCGGTCTAATTCCAGCTCGTCGGGCGAGTAATTTGAATCCAATTTCAGCTTTGAGTTATGAATAGTTTTATTATCGCGGCAAAATTTGCGTGGCAGGCATTACAAAAACAAAAATTACGCACGGTTCTCACTGTGCTCACGATTAGTATTGGGATTGCGGCGGTGATTATGGTGTTTGCGGCTGGCGATGGATTGAATGGCATGGTTATGGGACAACTCAAATCCTTCGGTACGGATATAATTCAACTCGAAGTGAAGGTGCCAAGCACGAAGCAATCATCGAGTGAGAATTCTCAGGGACAGGCGCTCGGTATCACGATTACAACATTTAAGAATAAAGATGTAGAAGCCCTTCGTAAAATAAAAAATATTTCTCATATTTATGGCGCGGTGATGGGGCAGGAGCTGGTGACGTATTTGGATGTTGCAAAAAAGGTTTTTCTCATGGGGGTTGGGTATGAGGCGCCGGCAGTCAATAATACGGGGATGGCGCTCGGTCGGGAAATTTCAAAAGACGAAGAGGAAAGTTTATCACAAGTCGCGGTGCTCGGGTATAAGACGTGGCAGGATTTTTTTGGCGACGAGAATCCGGTCGGAAAAATGATCAAAATTGGTCCGAAAAAATTCCGCGTGGTGGGTGTAATGCAAGAACGTGGAGCGGCATTTTTCATGAATCTCGATGAACAGATCTACATACCGGTGACGACAATGCAGAAAAGACTTCTCGGTACGGATTATATTTCTTTTGCTGTCGCCAAAATGCGCGATGCGAGTAAGTCCGTGAGCACCAAAGCGGAAATCGAAGCGGTGATGCGAGAACAACATGATATCATTGATCCAGACAAAGATGACTTCGCCGTCAGTACGATGGATGAAGCGATGACGATGCTTAGCACTATTATTGGTTCGATTACGATCCTCTTGGTTGCGATTGTTTGCATATCATTACTGGTCGGCGGAATTGGAATTATGAACATCATGTATGTTTCGGTAGCGGAAAGAACTTTCGAGATTGGTCTCCGCAAAGCGCTCGGTGCGACATCGCGGGATATTTTGCGGCAATTTCTGAGTGAGGCTGTCATTATCACAGTGGCAGGTGGAATTGTAGGAATTATTCTCGGAGCGATTTTTGCGTATGTTGTGACGATTATTGCTCGTAATTATGGTTTGGCTTGGGTCTATCATGTCTCACTTTCTTCAATTATTATGGCGTTTAGTTTTTCTGCGTTCGTTGGGCTCATTTTCGGAATATATCCAGCGAAACGAGCGGCGAAACTCGATCCAATTACGGCATTGCGTAAGACGGAGTAAATTTTGCTAGGTTGAGATAGAATTTTAATTTGGCTATTGATTATTTTTCATCACTGTGCTATAATTTAGCCATTATGATTACAACAATTTGGCACGATTTCCTCTATCAACCGCTTTTCAATGCGTTGATTTGGATTTACAATAATTGGACCAGCTATAATTTTGGTTGGGCGGTGGTGTATCTCACGATTTTGCTTCGGTTTGCTCTCTTGCCTTTCACTATTTTGTCCGAACGGGCGGCGACGAAGAATGCGGCCTTGCACAGAGAAGTTCATAAATTAGAAAGAGAATTGCGCAATGATCCGGTATTGAAAAAAGAAGAAATTAGAAAGATTTTGCGTGCGCGTCATGTGACTCCATGGAGTAAAATCGTGGTGTTGGGGACACAGCTCTTAGTTTTGGTTTTGTTGTACCAAGTCTTTATTCGGGGTATTACGGGTGAAAAAGTGATGAAGATTTTATATCCATTTGTCAATTTCCCGGGCGCGATCAATTTGGATTTCTATGGGTTCAATTTGGGGGCGGTTCATACTCTCTTTTGGCCAGCCGCTGTCGCGATTTTACTCATGGCAGAAATTTATATTGACTATCGTTCGAAACATGACATAAAATTAAATAAAGCGGACTTATTGTATTTTATTGCTTTCCCGGCCGCATCCTTTCTGCTTTTGTGGTGGTTGCCAATGGTGAAGTCCCTTTTCATTTTGTCATCGATGTGTTTTTCGATCATAATCCATCAAATAATGAAGCTGTTTTTCCGGGCGCCTAAACCTGGATCAGCGAATTAATTAATTTTAATATGGGAGAAGAATCTTCACTTGATAAACTGATGTATTCGTTCGTGGTTGAGGATGTGTTGAAGGGGGTTTTCATTCATGTTCCGCCAGGGTATGTAGCGTGTGTCTATGATCTCGGTCGCGGTGTTTTGAAGAAAGTTTTGACTCCGGGTTTGCATTTGAAAATTCCATTTTGGCAGAAAGCGAAATTATTCAACACTCAGACATTGGAATATAGTATTTCGAGATCTTTTAATCCGGAAAACACCAAGGCGATGGGGGACATACCAATCGCCGCATTGACTCAGGATGGCAAACGGGTCGGTGTGGAAGGCACACTGCTTCTACGTCTGGATATTCATCAGATTCCGGCGATTTGGCAGACGATCGGTGAAGATTTCGTCGAGAAAATTATTCGCCCTACGGTGCGTAGTCGGATCCGGATGGTGATGAGTCGATTCGATAAATTAGACATTGTCGGTCCGAAGCGTGATCAGGTCGAACAAGAATTGAAAAATGAATTGGAGAGAATTTTCTATACGCGTGGCATTTATGTAGAAAACATTCTGCTTGGTGAGATCGCGGATGTGGCGGATTTCGCACGGACAGCAGAGAAATAAATTATTACACAATAAAACCCTCGGATTATTTCCGGGGGTTTTGTTTATGCACCAGGTTGACAGGCTCTTTCACTAGTGCTAATATAAAACGGTTGTTATTATATGGAGGACAACATGAGTATGAATAAGGGTTCTTTACCGAAATCGGACGATCTGTTCGAGTGTGTGCCGACCACTACCGAGACGCGGAAATTCGGATGTGGGCATGAGCACGCGAAGGATTTCGATTTCATTTTCTATGGAATCGGATATAAGTACGACGCCACCACCAGTGATAAGTGTGGGGTGTGTGTACTCGAAGAAATGCGTTCGAAAGTCATTCGTTGCGGTGATTGTGGCCGGCCAATTATGCCGGGTGATCCTGTGGCGGGTTACGTTATAGATCCAGATAAACCGCCGAACCCCGCCTGGGTTCACACGGATGAGAATGGTGGCTATCTCGGGTGTCTCTCTATGGACTGCTGTCCGTCAGGGGGTGCTTATATGGGTAATTGGGACGGCGAAAGGGTCATTCCACACAAGTTTCTTTGGCCATAATCTAAATAAACCGAAACATTTCGTGGGCCTCTCGGCCCTTTTTTTATTGTTGTGGATAACTATATTTTGACAGTTTTTGGGCGCTGTGATATATTATCACTTGTAAATG
>DAOOSC010000039.1:0-5535 GCA_035389585.1 Candidatus Magasanikiibacteriota bacterium | reverse complement strand
GCGGCTTCAAAAAAGCCGGATTTGCTTTTCTTGGCATAAACTTTTGTTTATGAATTAAAAAATAAGTTTAACTGTGGATATTATACCACACAGCGGAAATCACCGCAAGAGCGATTCAGTGGAACGGTGTATAAACTACTTTACCCGACCGTTCCAATGAGCTATAATAAACGCGCATTAAAAATACTTTATGGCGCTATACCACAAATACCGACCACAAAAATTCACTGACATTGTCGGCCAAGAACACATCGTCCAGACTATCCAAAACCAAATCAGCTCCGGTCGTACTGCTCACGCTTATCTTTTTTTCGGACCACGCGGCGTTGGTAAAACTACTTTGGCGCGTATTCTAGCCAAATCCCTGAATTGCCCAAATCGCCAGACTATCGAAAGCGATCCATGCGATAATTGTGATACTTGCCGTGAGATCGCCAACGCCCGCTCTATTGATGTCATCGAAATTGATGCCGCGAGCCATACCCAGGTGGATAATGTACGCGAAAACATCATCGAAAATTCCCAGTTCAAACCCACCAAATCCAAGTACAAGATTTTCATCATCGATGAAGTCCACATGCTTTCAAACGCTTCATTCAACGCACTCCTAAAAACTCTCGAGGAACCGCCTTCTCATGTGATGTTCATCCTCGCGACGACCGATCCGCAGAAATTACCTGCCACTATCATATCCCGCTGTCAGAGATTTTCTTTTTTGCGTATTCCGACCAATCTCATGAAAACCCAAATCGAAAAAATTGCCGATAGTGAAAATTTTAAAATTGACCGAGCTGTCATCGACCGTATTATTGCCAAAAGCGAAGGCTGTGACCGTGACGCGCTCGGACTTCTCGAACAACTATTCTCTCTCGGCGAGAAACATATCACCAGCGAATTATCACAGATATTTCTACCACCATCCTTCGACAATGATGCCCTTACGCTCATCTCAAGTCTCGCCGAATTTAATATTGAAAAATCACTACAAACCATCAACGGTTTGACTGAAAACAGTGCCAACTTCATCGAATTCATCGATGCCTTAATCGGAATTTTACGCGACCTGCTCCATACCAAAATCGATAACCAATACGAAAACGGCGCTAATGTGTCGGAAACACGCTCGATCGCGGCAAAATTAACCCTACATCAGATTGTCACCTTGTCAGATATTTTTTCGCGCCGTCGCCTCGAAATCAAAACCTCACCAATCCCTTCTCTGCCACTCGAACTCGGTGCGGTAGAATGGTGTACACGCGATGAGACAAATATCACAACACCCACTCCTGCACCCAACACTTCACCTGTCAGAGAAAAGAAAAAAGGAGCCGATATAAACATAACCTCTACTGAGACAAAAATTCCAAATGAAGAAATACCAAAAACAATTAAAGATGAAATAGAAACGGAGGAACTACCCGTCACCCCCGAGACGACCATTGAAATAGGGACAATTTGGCCAAATTTTCTGAAAGCCGTTGAAATGAAAAATCCAGCTCTGATTTTCATACTGAAAATGGCTACGGTGAATTCCTGCACCGACCAAATCCTGAACATCTCTGTCCCCTATGAATTTCATTGCGCAAAATTAGCCGAGAAGACCACCAAACACAACTTGGAACAAATATTGTCGGAAATTTCCGGACATAAAATCAAATTCGTAATTTCTGTAAACCAGTCCACCCCAGAGACAAACAACGAACTGTCCAGCCTGGCGGCCGATTTCGGAGGAACCGTAATTGCCTGATATGAAATTAGTTGCCTGTCTCACCCTCGCCATCATTTATCTATTCTCCCCACACATCACCCGCGCTGTGACGCGTATTGATGTACCCTTCATCCGCCAAGCCCCCGATGGTATCTGGCGAGAACCGTGGCTCAACGCCTGCGAAGAGACCTCCATTGCCATGGTGAAGAATTATTATGCTGGCAATTCTAATTTCGACGCCAAAACAGAAATTCTGCGCATAATTAATGCTCGCAAATTAACCGTCGGCAACACACTCGACGAGAGCGCCGATACAATTGCAGAGATAATCAACGACTACGCTCCTTTCGAAGCCGAAAAAATTACCGACCCGACGCTCGAACAAATCCAAGCCGAGCTCTCCTCCGGTCGCCCCGTAATTATCACCGCCGACGGCAAAGCCCTGAAAAATCCATATTTCCTGAACAATGGCCCCCGCTACCACGCCCTCGTCCTCACCGGCTACGACGAGGCCACAAATGAGTTCATTAGCAACGACCCAGGCACGCGCCGTGGGCTTGACTTTCGCTATAAATATGATACAATAATGACCGCAATGCGCGATCTCGCGCCTGACTTGACCTCTGCCCCATCTGTCGCCATTTTCACTCGTGAGATGAGCGCAGAGACGGCCGAGAGCGATGCGGACAGTGACGGGCTCGACAAACAATCCGAAATCACCACCGGCACACGGCTCGATTTGGCTGATTCGGACAATGACGGATATTATGATGGTGCGGAAGTATCAAACGGCTATTCCCCCACCCTGAACGAATCCAGCCTCAAAACCGGCTCCCTCATCAAAACCGTCGCAGATCCGAAAATCTATCTGAAAAGTGGTAAAACAAAAAAACACGTGACAAGCGAAAAAGCTTTCATAAATCACGGCTACAAATGGAAAAACGTGATCACAGTCAGTGAATCATACATCAATTCACTGACCGATGGCGCGGATATAAACTAACATTCGGGGATCGTCTAATGGTAGGACAACAGATTCTGAATCTGTTTATCTTGGTTCGAATCCAGGTCCCCGAGCCAATCAAAACCAGCCGCACAGGCTGGTTTTGTGTTGAGTGAGGGGACCTGGATTCGAACGGGAAAGGGAGAAAACGGAAGTTTTCTCTTGCGGAGGAAAGGTTGGGAAAACCAGAAGGTTTTCCCAGGAGGAACGAAGTGACGACTTCGAATAGCGTAGCGCCAGGTCCGTCGACCAAGTCAGACATTTTCTGTCCGTTTGATCAAGATAATGCAAAGGCAAAAAAAATTTTCAAATTGTAGCTGTTCACTATTTTGAAACAAGAGCAATTTCTTCAAAACAGTGGTAAACCACACTGTTAAACAAAAACACCCCCTTAGTATGGGGGCAATCCTTCCCGAGCACAACCATATTACCATGTCCGAACATATATATACGGTTTGGAATCGGATGTGTATATCATCCTCTGACTTTTGATGTTGTCAATCTCCATTCATTCATTGACTTTTGGCGTATTATTGATTATGCTATATGTAATTTATAAGAACAAATTTGAAATATATGCCCATAACAGAAGCAGAAAAAAAAGAATTGGAATTTTTGGATAATCCACAGGTACAACTCGGAACACCCGCATCTGGTGCGATAGCTTTTCTTGCGTTTAATACTTTAAATAAACGAAAAGAACGAGTGACAGAGCTCAGAACAAAATTACGAATGGAAGAGCTAGGATTAAACGAGAATAAGGACTGGCAAAAATTTTATGAAATAAGAGCCGAAGAAGAAAAAAGATTTGATGAAAGATTTGGTTCGTAATAATCAATTTTATTCTATGAATATTTCTAAATTAACAAGACAAGAAAAAGAACAACTTTACATCAAAAAGATGACCCAATTACAATTGCATTGGGGTAACCCAATTGATTCTGATTGGGATTTTAGCGATTGGACCGACGAACAACTTAACAAAGGGCTCAACGACACTATCGGTCAGCTTAAATTTGAGTTAGCAGCAGGTGCAATAGGTACATTTTTTAAATACGCTGGCCTTGTGTTTGTGACACTAGGCATAATCGGTTTGCTAATCTTTGGTATAAAACAAATCTTTTAAATCACGCTCGTAAATTACAAAACGATAAATTTTAATTTAACTACTATGATACCAGGATGGTTAATATCATTGTTGACATTTCCAGGAGTAATAATTCACGAATGGGCTCACAAAAAGTTTTGTGACTGGACCGGAGTTACAGTACACAAGGTTGTATATTTTCGTTTTGGTAATCCTGCCGGTTACGTTATGCACGAGAAACCAGAAAAATACAAACAAATTTTTTGGATTTCAATTGGCCCATTAATTATCAATTCTGTATTAGCAATATTTTTAGGTTATTTTGCAATATTAACACAGCCAGAAAGCCTGTTATATTATTTGATATTTTGGGTAGCAATTTCTTCAGGTATGCATGCTTTTCCTAGCGACCATGACGCAAAAAATATTTTTAACGAAAGTAAAAATTTATTAAAAAACGGAGGATCAAATTTGCATTATTTGGCTTATCCATTTTACAGTTTAATTTGGATTGCTAATAAATTAAGATTCATTTGGTTTGATTTATGGTACGCTATCGCTCTCGTATCTTTAGGCGGCTTAACATTTTAGTTTATGGATTCGATCTTACAACAATTACAAAGAGATTCTCTCAGCCCAGAAATTGGTGTGTCAGATCTTTTAAGAAAAGCAAAGGTTGTTGCGTCTAAACTTAACCTTACTGAATTCTCGGAGTGGATTGAAAAAGAGTTGAATGGTTATCAAGGCAGTGATGATCTTCCGTCTTATAGAATTGTAGGGGCTGAGTTAAAGGCATATAACCCATACCATGGTTGGCAACCAATAATTTTTGATAATGTTGAAACTGCCAAAATGGTATCAAAGCGAGGCACAACATCACCAGTTGGAGAACTGGACGGCCTAATTAAGTCTGACTCTGAAAATTTTTCAATTACTTTGACCGCACAAGCAAAACAACAAATAATGAGGTCCATTGGTTTTCAAACTGATGTAAATTGTTTTGTTGCTAGGAATTCTATCATAGGAATCTTGGATGCTGTTCGTAATTTAATACTTGATTGGACATTAAAACTAGAAAAGGCAGGCGTCAAAGGCGAGGGCTTGTCGTTTACTGAGAAAGATGAAAAAAACGCCCAACAAGCCGCGATCACATACAACATAAATAATTTCGCTGGCACAATAGGTGCCGTGTCTGATAATGCAGTAGTCAATGTTCACCAAATCAATAATGCTTCAATAGATGAAGTAAAAAAACTTTTGGAACAAATTAAAAAATACAACTCGGAAATTGACCTGCCAGAACCAACCAAACAAGAATTTGCTAACTTAACTACAAACCTAGACAATGAGGTGGTAAGTAGCAAGCCAGAATACTCACGGATCACATCACTTTTGGTCTCAATGAAAAATATACTTGAAGGAGCTACTGGAAATGTTATCGGAGGTGGAATATTATTAGCAATTCAAAAAATTATAAGTGGCTAATGTGAAGATTACCTATTGATATAGCCAAGTCAGTTCGCTAAAGACAAATCCTACTCAATTTTAGTTCTAACATCGTCTACGACTCCAAGCTAACAAAATATGCACCCTTAATGAGTGTATATTTTGTTATTCCGATCAGGACCTGGATTCGAACCGAAGTAGACGACTTCGAATAGCGTAGCGCCAGGCCACAAAACACTTCACCAAAAATACCTTAGTTTAGCAAAGGAAAAGTGTAACCCTTGAAGGGTG
>DAOOSC010000038.1:0-6205 GCA_035389585.1 Candidatus Magasanikiibacteriota bacterium | reverse complement strand
GTGACTGTACATGCCCTTGACATTTACCCAATAGTATGCTAGGATGCACACAGCGTAATTCATATCTCATCCACACGATGGAGGTGCTCCTTGAAAATTATTGTTATTTTTCTTCTCGTACTGCTGGTCGTAGCTATTCTGACAGCCGTCATCCTGCGCCTGATGGGGCATCTCGTGAAATGCCCGAGGTGCCGTAGCCATTTCACGCTTTCGTATCGTGGAGTGGTGGATAAATCAGACGGCACTCACCTCGTTCAAGATATTCAATGCATAGCGTGCAAGCAACGCACAAAGATTTTAGACTGACAGAGACAACCACAATGTCTCAATTCGCCCCCTTCCGCCCAAGGCATCTTACCTTCGTGGCGGATATTTTTTTATACAATTACCACAACCCGACATCCCCACACTCCGACCACTCCCATTTCACCGCAATCTGTGATAAGATATTGAAGTAATATAATTCCACCCCTATGCCCACCCACAAAGAATTCGCCATAAATCTCGCTCAACAAGCCGGTGCGATTATTCGAGAAAATTTTGCTCTCGGGATGAATCGTACGCTAAAAAAGGACAATACGCCCGTGACCGCAACCGATCTAGCGATTAACACACTACTTCTCAAAAGCGTGAGAGAGACATTTCCTGACCACAACGTCTTGGCCGAAGAAGAAAGCGATATGAGCCAAAAGAGTGAATTCGTGTGGGTATGTGATCCGCTCGATGGGACCATCCCCTTTTCTCACGGCCTGACGATCTGCACTTTTTCTCTGGCTTTGGTGAAAAATGGTGAAAGTATTCTCGGTGTTGTCTATGATCCTTTTCAGGACAACATGTTCGTGGCGGAAAAAGGCAAAGGGGCATTTTTGAATGATAAAAAAATCAGCGTTTCAAATGCCGATACTTTTTCTGGTGCGGTGGCGAATTGTGAATACTTCAATACTGCGATCTACAATACCAGCAAATGTGCCCTGCATATGCAAATGATCGAAGGCGTGCAGACGATGAGACTTTCATCCTTCATAATATCGGCCGTTTTGGTAGCGGCGGGAGAATTATCATTCGCCATCTACCCGAGTAGTTACGCGCACGATGCCGCCGCAGCAAAAATTATTGTCGAAGAAGCGGGTGGCAAAGCGACCGATTTATTTGGAAATGAACAAAGATACGATAGAGCAATCAATGGTTTTTTGGTTTCAAATGGGTTGTTACATGAAAAAGTGCTGAAGATTATTAAAGAGACTGTGACAAGAATATAGTTTCGTGAGAAAAGACTAGAAAAATAATTCAGAAAATACTCTATGATCTACCTAATCGGCGCCCCACCCCGTTGTGGCAAAACTACTCTAGCCAAACAAATGTCCAGAAAAACAAACATTTCCTGGCTATCTTCGGACACTTTGGACGCAATCGCCCAAGAATACACCACAGGCAAAGACTGGAAAAAGAAATTCCCCTACTCCCACCTACGCCGAATAGCGAAGACGAGAAATAATGATGATTTTTATAGCGCACACTCGCCAGCAAAAATAATTAATTTACTGAAAAAACAAGCCCAGTCAGCACAAAGCGCCATCGATACTGCGATAGCCTGCGAAATTGCCAACGGCAATGACTATATTATCGAAGGCTACCACATCATACCAAGTTTCGCGCAAAAAATGATTGCGAAATATGGCAAACAAAATGTCCGAGCAGTCTTTCTCACGAAATTCGATGCGACCAAATTTGCCGTCGATGTTCACAAAAGCACAACGCCAAATGATTGGCTGATTGTTTTGACCAAAAAACCAGAAACATTCATCAAAGTCGGTAAAATGATATCGAAATACAGTGAATACTTCGAAAAAGAAGCTAAAAGTTTTGGTTTGCAAATTTTTAACATGGATAAAAATTTCGATGAGCAGATTGAAAACGCCATAAAATTTTTAATCAAAATTTGATATTTTGTTCCAAAAATATACAGTAATAAAGCAACAAATACTTGTCATATGCCTAAAAAAAATCAATCCAAAAAAATAGAAACCAAACTCGAAATTCGACCTGATTCCCGCGAATACCGCTTGCAAAAAATTGCCAACCGCATCGCATATATGAAATTATTAGTTAAAAAAGCGAAATATGAATCCCAATAGTATGCGCTCTCCTGAGCTTCGTGCGGTATTAAAGAAATCAATAGGAACCGAACGTATTCATGAAGAAGTCAAAGACCGGATTAAATACGCCGGTGAGACCAATGACCCAAAAGATCCATTCCCAATGCCGACAAAATCCGCAATTCGCGAACGCTACAAACAAGCCGAAAAAATTATTACAGAAATTGAAAGAATACTTGCGACACTTGCTGCAGAATGTGATAGCGTGAGTGACGACGAATTTGACGAGAGATTAGAACGAATCGAAACAATTATTGATTCGACAATAAAGGATGTGGTTGGTTATTCCCGCCGTCCGTATTGGCTCCCCCCAACACCCGAAAGGATTACAGAAGATACCTGTTATCCGAGTTACCCACCCATCAATCTTTTCAACCTAGCAGACGAAAATAGCACGTTCACTTATGAAGAGCAGTCGCGATACGATTCATTCAAACCGACTGAAAGTGGCCTACATTGGAAACCTTGTAAGGAAGATATCGGGAGAATCCTCAGTGTCGCTATCAGCACGCATGAAACGAGAATATCGCGAGGTGAAATATCTGCCGACACTCCAATTTCCATAGTCGATGTCGGCGGAGCAAACGCCTCATTAGCCCAAATGCTCGTGACAATGGGACGCGACAACGGAATTACCATTGACTATCGGATCGTCGATCCTGACAAGGATATTATAACAATGGCCAGAAAAATGTTCCCTCAATTGTTTACATACAGCACCGAGACTGCGCGTGAATTCGCCATCAACTCAATTTCTGATCGACAAATTGTCGAAATTTTGTTTGAACGCGAAGCTCAGGCACAAGTTTGGAAAAACAGATACTACGACTTACACAGAATCATTGACCACATACGGAATACACTGAAAACAAACAAAGAAGTTGAAGAACAATTTCGCAATCAGTTTTTGGACTCTCTCAAGAATGATTTTGCTATCAACATTCCAGATTCGGCTCGAGCGGATAGTGCGTCATTTATCGACTTTTTCGAACGCTTCGTTGAAGATAGCGACGAAAACGAATATACTGACTTACCGACTCGTTGGAAAAATCAAAAACGATCCGAATTAGCTAATTTTACAGATCGAGTCGAAGACGCATTAATTTCCAAACCAGTAACATGCGATCTAGTCATCAACTCATGGATGCCAAAAAATCTCGACTTCACCCCAGACATTCGAGCCATCAACGGAGCGGCAATTGTGTATGCACTCGCCCGAGACAGATCGACTGGTATCAATGATGTTGTACCATCCACACTTCAAGCACTTGACCAAGACACCAGCTATTCTGAAGGGAGAAATTATTCAAATCAATATGGCTGGGTGGGTCGAGCTTCAGATAGAGCTGAACAAAGTCTTATACCATACTGTAACTGTATCCTCATTCAAACTCGTCATGATTTCCGTGAACCACTCCGCGCACACGGTGTCGGTACGGAGAAAATAAATATTGATGGAGAATACAGATGGGTAAGACGACCAGACGATGCCAAAGTTTCACCTGTCGCAGAACTAACTGACAAAACTGATATAATGACATTTTTTTTCAAACAAGCGACAGCGAAGTCAAAGTAAAAAAATTTTGCACCCTTATTAACATAATGATTAAATAACATGCCCCGAGAAACACGCTCCCCACAAATCGACAAACCAAAAAAACCAACAGCCGAACAAGTACTTGAAATAATGTCCCACGACAAGGACCTGACGGGCCTCGATATCAGCAGTCTGCACCTAAACGGCCGTGATTTATCGAATGGAAAATTTCGGGATTGTGACGCACGCGAAATTGATCTGTCTCCGGACGGAGAAAAAAGAACCGATATACGAAACTCTGATTGGACCAACGCTACATTTGCATCCGCAGGTGAGCCGACCTCATTTGCCGGAGTAAAAGCCGAAGGCGCCGTTTTTGGCTATGAGATGAGTCTCGAGGAGAGACAGCAGATGATCGAAGAAATACAACGAACTGAAAATCGCGGGCCAAACGAATTTGAATGCGGCGGATATTTCGGCTTCGACGGTACTGGTGCAGACTTCAAAAACACAAAGTGGACAAATATTGACTTCGGTGGTGGCGAATATGGCGCCTATTTTCCAGAAGCAAATTTCGAAGGCGCAATTTTTGATCGGTGCAATCTAGGCGAAATGGACTTTGAACATACCAATCTCGATCGAGTTACAATAATTTTGGATGACGATACATCCCTCGAAGGAATGAGAATTGATTTGGACCATGCCGAGGCAGTTGCGACGGGAATTCGTTTCGCTGACCCGGAAAAGCAAAAAGCTTTTGAAGCCGACAAAGCCTCAATCGGAGCAAGAAAAGCGATCAAGAAATTTGGCATTGAGATAATTGCCTAATTTGAATGCAGGAAGTGTGCATATGAAAATATCAAACAACTACAACAAACTAGCCACAAAATACTCCAAAAGTGATCACAAACCCGACAAAAAATATTCCATCCTACCAACTGTTCTAAAATTAGCCGGATCACTAAAAGGTAAAACTGTTATGGACCTCGGCTGTGGTGACGGATTTTTCGCGAAACAATTTTCACTGCTCGGAGCCAAACATGTGATCGGTATTGATAAATCAAAAAAACAGATAACCCTTGCCAAAAAAACAAAGGATACAAAGATTTCATACATTTTAGCTGACATTTTCAAGGATCCCCTACCAAAAGCAGACATAATCAACAGTCCTTTTGTTTTGAATTACGCACAAGATGCTTCTGGATTGTCTCAATATTTCCAAATACTCCACAAAAGTCTCAATAAAAAAGGAAAAATCATATTATTACACGATTTGCCAAACGGTAGCAACCTCCGAAAATTTGGAGCAAAGAAAATGCTAACAAAAAATACCGACGGTGCTCAAATAAAAATTGATTTGTATAATCAGAATAAACATATTTGTACTCTTTTTTCGACCTACTTCAAACAAAAAACGATAGTAAAATTATTGAAAGATACCAAATTCAAAAAGATAAAAATTCGCCACCCTCTCATATCCGCAGATGGATACCGCCAAATGGGCGAGAAATTTTGGGATGGATATCTCGACAACTGCGAACTCGGCTATATTACCGCAGAAAAACTTTAACAAATTATTTATGAACATCAACAGCGGCGTATTCGGCGTAATTCTAAACGACAAAAATGAAGTCCTTCTGATCCACAGAACTGATCACGACATCTGGGAAATTCCAGGCGGCAGATGGGAAGACGGTGAGACACCGTGGGACGCAATCGTCCGCGAAGTGAAAGAAGAGACCACTCTCGATGTGGTCGTAGAAAAATTGGTCAGCCTCGGCAGTCACCCGAGTAATCAAGATCTCGTCTTCACATTTTTGTGCAAAATTGTCGGCGGAGAAATCCACCCGACCCCAGAAGCCGACCGAATCGAATACTTTTCACTCGAAAACATGCCGACAAATACCGCCCCATCGAAACTCATCCGCATAAAGGACTCTCTAGAATTCCAGGATAAGTGTTTTTTGCGAAATATTGATAATGCGACGAAAACGGAAAAATATATTGAGGATAATAGACTGTAGACAAAACACCTGACATTCGTCTATTATTCGTCTACCTTTCGTCTATTTTTTTGGTAATCCTAAAAACTATCACCCGAAATTTGACCCCACACCAACCTCATGCTATAATCCCCTACGACAATTCAATACCAATTATCAAGAGAGCGGTGAGGAATCCAGTCCTATGACCCGCCAACAACCTACGGATCACTCCGCAAGGTGCTAAATCTGGCCCGCAAGGGGAAGATAAAGGTCGAACACACTCCTAATTTCCTTCTCTTTGCAGAGAAGGATTTTCTTTGTCCGCCTTCGCCCTCCGTAGCTCACAAGAGCGAAGGATGGGCACTCCGAAAGATTAACCACCAAATTTTCGGTAGCTCTAATCCAAAGGACGGGCTACGGCGGACACAGTCCGCTACAAAAAATACCCTATTCAAATTAAACCAAAACAAACACAAACCTATGCCCAACAACACACTCAAAACCTGTGAATCAGTCTGCGCCGGTCA
>DAOOSC010000037.1:0-6975 GCA_035389585.1 Candidatus Magasanikiibacteriota bacterium | reverse complement strand
ACCAATAGACAAAGTGAAAGCAAAACCTTTCACAAAACCCGACCCGAGCCAAATCAACATCGCGCAAGTAATTAGAGTCGAGAAATTACCATCACGAATGGACGGCCAAGCGCGCAAGAACCCTAATTCAGTCGCCGCCCTCAAACTTTTACCACTAACTAATTCCTCCTTCATGCGTTCAAATATGAGAACATTCGCATCCACAGCCATACCGACAGACAGAATGAAACCCGCAATACCAGACAGCGTCAAGGTCACACCCAACAACTTGAAAATCGCAAGCGTGACTGCGATATATAATGTCAAAGCAATCACAGACATCAAACCCGGTAAACGATAATACAACAGCATGAATAACATTACTGCCACGATTCCCCAAATGCCCGCATACAGACTTTTCGTGAGAGACAATTTGCCAAGTGTCGCCCCAACCGTCTGTTGCGAAACCAACTCCACTGGCACAGGCAAAGCTCCCGAATTCAATCTCTGTGTCAACTGTTTGGCTTCAACAATGGTAAAATTACCGGAAATCACTGCCCGACCATCACGAATCGGCTCATTTACGTTCGGCACACTGATTGGGGAGCCATCCAAATAAATTGCCACCGGTTTGCCAACATTTCTTTCTGTAATTGCCGCAAACAACGCCTTACCCTCATCGTCAAATTGTAGAGAGACCTGAACTGCGCCTGTCTGCGGATCTGTCACTACTTCCGCTCGCTTCAGTTGTTTACCAGTCAAACCCGTCTCTTTCCACTCTTCTGCTGGCGGGACAATATCCGCTTCCGTTTTCTTCACCGCGAGAATACGCCATAGTTCGAACTCTGACTGTTTCCTCTCGGCTACTTTATAAATAATATGATAACCAAAAGATGTCTCTACTGGCCCAACAATCTCGCCCGATTTCGCCGCAAACACCGCCTTATCGAATTCTGGTACCATCATCCCTTCGACAAACCACCCGAGATCGCCGCCTTTATCCTTACTGGCAGTATCAGTTGAATTTTCTTTAGCTAATTTATCAAAATTTTCCGCAGTTGCTTGAGTGTATAACTCTTGTGCTTTTTTCAGAGCTTCATCCTTTTTCATGGTCGGATTGCTACAACCACTCGCCCCCAAATAACAAACAAGGATGTGCTTAGCTGACACTTCCATGGCACCTTCGCGTGTTGCTCCTCGTTTCAAAATATTATAGCCCTCCGAAGTTTCCACCGGTCTCAAAGTAATCTCTCCATCTTTCAAAGTATTTGCTTTTTCAAACAATTCATAATACTTCGAATATTTTTGCACATAGCCCAAATAACCGCCATTGTTCACACTCTCTCTATCATCAGAATATTTTTTGACAATTTCAGCAAAATCTTTTTTGGCCACAATATCCTTTTCTGCCAAATTAATTTTTCGTTTTGCTTCAGCGTTGAAATCTTCCAGTTGTTTTTTTTCTTCTTTTGTCAGCGCTCGCTGTGGCTCATTGTTTGCTTCTTTGAACTCAAGGATTGGCGTGCCACCAATCATCTTAATAGCTTCATTCACATCAGAAATACCTGGCAATTCTACCAAAACACGATAATTATCGCCCACTTTTGTCGTTTGGACATTTGGTTCGGAAACTCCGAGAGAATTTACACGACGCTCAATCACATCACGTACCCCCTCCACCGAATCAGCTCTATCAGAAATAGCAACATTCTTTACGTCCGCTTCATAAATAAGGCTCGTGCCTCCCTGTAAATCCAAACCCAGACGAAAAGCCTTCTCTGGCACATGTGGCAATGAAATACTCACTTTGTTTTTAAGCAAATCAAACCCTCGATTCACATAATACGGCGCGTCAAAAGCGACCGCAATAAAAATGAGCGCGAAAATCCCGACAATCCCCCAACGCAATTTTGCTCTAATACCAGTCTTTATTGATGTTGATTTCATAATAGTTTTATTTGAACGCTATTTTACCCCAGGTCATCCCTGTTAGTCAAGAGCCCTAAGTGGGCATCGTTTTTATTTTCCATGACACTTCTTGAACTTCTTCCCACTCCCACACGGACAAGGATCGTTGCGACCCACCTTCTCACCACTGGCTGTTCGCACCACCGGAGCCGGCGTCGAATTTTTCTCCGCCCCACGGAGAACCATTTTATCGTCCGCCATTATGCTTGGCGCGATTCGAAGTCCTTCCGCAATTTTGAAAAAAGAATAAACCGTTTCCTTCTGTATATTCACCATCAAATTATTGAACATGTAATACGTCTCTTTTTTGTATTCCACGAGAGGGTCTCTCTGACCATACCCCTGAAGCCCGATGCCCGTGCGCAGATAATCAATCATGACCAAATGATCCACCCAGAGACTATCGATCGCATTAATTAAAACACTTTTCGCCAAATCTCTCATCACATTATCACCATGCTCAGCCACGATACGAGACGAAGTCTCTTCATAAGAATGTTGTGCCAGTCCAGACAGAAACGCCACCAATTTTTCTCGCGCTTTCACTTCATCCAATTTCGATTCCGCGCTATTACCCATGGCAAAAAGTTCATTTTTCTCCTCATCAGAGAAATTCAAAATCGTTCTCATTGTTTCAAAAATTTCTTTCAAATTCCACTCTTTGCGATCTACCGAATTGGTATGGAAAGACACCACCAATTCAATCTCTTTTTCGATCATCCCTAAAATTATCTCTCGTAAGGATTTTTCTACCACCTTCTTTTCTCCATTTTCCTCAGTATTCTCTTCCAGCTTTTCTTCTCCATAATTTACACCGGCAGCTAACTCCAAAATCCGTCGTCGCTTACCATAGACAGCATGGCGATGGCGATTCAAAACGTCATCATACTCGAGTAAATGCTTGCGTGTGTCAAAATGAAAACCTTCGACTTTCTTTTGCGCCCCCTCAATTACTTTCGAAATCATCGAATTTTCGATCGGCATATCATCCGGCACATTGAGACGAGTCATGATTGATTTAATTCTGTCTCCTGCGAATATGCGCATCAAGTCATCATCGGTCGAAATGAAAAACTGTGTTTCCCCCGGATCACCCTGACGAGCGGCACGACCACGCAATTGATTATCAATCCGACGCGCTTCGTGACGCTCGGTACCAATCACAAACAACCCCCCCGCCGCAAGCACCGTCTTCAAATCGTTCGGATCAGCAGGCGAACCACCCAATTTAATATCCACACCGCGCCCCGCCATATTGGTCGCGAGCGTCACCGCTCCCGGTTTACCCGCTTGCGAGATAATTTCACCTTCTCGTTCATGATTTTTCGCATTCAAAATTTCATGCTGAACACCCGCCTGCGTGAGATACATACTGAGCTCCTCGTTCTTCTCCACAGAAATAGTACCGATGAGTACCGGCTGTTTTTTCTTCTGACATTCTTTTACCTTCTCCACAAGCGCTTTTATTTTTGTTTCTTCTGTACGATAAATCCGATCCGGATGATCTTTGCGTAAATCCGCTCGATTCGTCGGGACTGTCACTACATCCAAATTGTAAATTTTACCGAATTCTTCCGCTTCCGTCACAGCCGTACCGGTCATACCGGACAATTTACCGTACATACGGAAAAGATTTTGAAATGTAATTGTCGCAAGCGTCCGACTTTCCTTTTGAATCTTCACATTTTCTTTCGCCTCAATCGCCTGATGCAAACCCTCTGAATAACGGCGTCCTGGCATTTTGCGTCCCGTAAATTCATCAATGATCACCACCTCACCCTTGTCCACGATATAATCTCGATCGAGCTTGAACAACACTTCCGCTTTAAGCGCCTGTTCAATATGATGTATGGTATTTATACCACCTTCCGCATAAATATTTTCGATGTTCAGCCATTTTTCAAATTTGGCAATCCCCGCCTCCGTCAGAGAAACCGCTCGCATTTTTTCATCGACATTATAATCCTCACCTTCTTTCAAATTACGCACCAGTTTGGCAAATTGATAATATTTATCCGCCGCCTCCTCAGCTGGAGCAGAGATAATCAACGGCGTACGCGCTTCATCAATCAAAATCGAATCAACCTCATCGACAATCGCGAAATTCATCGGCGACTCCGGTCGCATCACCATGTCAGATAAATTCTGCACCATGTTGTCGCGCAAGTAATCAAAACCGAATTCGTTGTTCGTGCCATATGTAATATCCGCCCGATATGTTTCTTGGCGTGAACACGGTCGCAAATAATCTTCCTTCACCAAAAACGCGCCCGTTTCATCTTGGACACCAATTTCTTTTTCCTCATCAGAATTCTTTGCCGCCTCTTCGGCGCGCATACTCGCGTCGTACATATATGAGACGCGTAAATTCTGGACGATACCGATAGTCAGACCGAGATAATTATATAATTTACCCATCCACACAGCGTCGCGTTTGGCCAAATAATCATTCGCTGTCACGAGGTGAACACCCTTACTGGAGAGAGCATTCAAATAAATCGGCAAGGTCGCCACCAAAGTTTTACCTTCACCTGTTCTCATTTCCGCAATTCCACCACGATGCAAGACCACGCCACCAATCAACTGCACATCATAATGACGCATACCGAGCACACGCTTCGATGCTTCACGCACCGTCGCGAAAGCTTCTGGCAGGATATCATCTAGAGTCTCGCCTTTACTGAGACGATCCCTAAATTCACCAGTTTTATTGCGTAATTCATCATCAGACAGTGACGCTAGCTTTACTTCAAGAGAATTAATTTTCTCTATAATTGGCTGAATTGATTTGAGGGTTTTTTTATTAGGATCACCGAAAATTAACTTCAAAATACTCATAAATTTATAATAGCTATGTTGCCGACCTATCTTACCACTCTGACCGCCTTTTGTCTATACATTTATACCAGCCTGTGTGTGAAAACTTGACAAATTAGCGAAATTATACTAGATTACTAGTATAAAACTCGTCTATAAACCATAGGAGGATAAGATGAGAACGTACCTTACAATCAGTTTTTTCATGACCGTGGTCGTAGTCATCCTGAACAGTTGCACTTTCAATATGAAAATGCCACCGGAAGACGCCACCTACACTGACATCGGAAACAATGATGCCGTTGACAGCCACAAAGCCAATTTCGACGCCAGTGTGGAAGATGGAATTCAAAATGACATGGACACTTACACCTCATACGAAGATATTAAAGCGGAAACTGATACCGAAAAACCCGATACCGTAGTGGAAGTAGACAGTGTGCCGGAAACTGTAGATAATGATATCAGTCAACCAGATATCGAACCGGAAATCACGGACATTAGCGATCCGCCGGATAAAGTTGACAGCCTCACGGATCAAAACACACTAGATGAATACGAAAGTCACGTTGACACAGTAGACAACACCGAACAAATCGATGAGAATGATGCGGAAGATGACGCAAATGATGTGTCCGAAGATCTCACCGAAGTAAAAGAATGCTTCGACGATGACCCCTGCACCCTCGACTATTTCGACGGTAACAATGAGTGCGTGCATGAACAGAAACAATGTAGTACGACGGATTTGTGCAAATTGTCGATTTGTGACAGCAACGATGGTCAATGCAAAACGACGCCGGTCATCCTCTGTGACGACTACGATCCGTGCACTACCGATGAATGTGTGCCGGCCACTGGTGGATGTAAATTCACACCTATGGACTGCAATGACGGAAACAAATGCACGGTAGACAAATGCGTCACGGGCCAATGCGAACACCCCACAAAAGTGTGCGTGGATAACAACCCATGCACCGATGACGGGGTTTGTAGCTTACTGACCGGGGAATGTATTTTCAACCCCAAGACCTGCAATGATGGAAAGGACTGTACAATCGACACCTGCGAAATATCAAGTGGCGAATGCAAGTTCACCATCGCCTGTGACGACACAAACAAATGCACTACTGATGCTTGTGGAACAGATGGCAAGTGCACACACTCCCCCGTCTCATGCGACGACGATGATGCTTGTACCATTGATTCATGCGATGAAACAAGCGGCAATTGCCAATACACTGAGAAAGTGTGCAAAGACAACGACATCTGCACGATCGACACTTGTGATCCGACCACAGGTTGTCAAAACCTGAAAAAAGATTGCGATGATGACGATATGTGCACGTTGGATTCTTGCAACACAGCAACCGGTGAATGTGTCAATGCCGCCCTGAATTGTGACGATAGCAATGTCTGCACGACCGAGTGGTGTGAAAACGGTACTTGTCAGTATGTTGCGGTGAATTGTAATGACGGAATCTCGTGTACCATCGACTCTTGCGATCCAAACGACGGTTGTATAAATAAAGCACCGAACTGCGATGACGGTAAATTGTGTACGATCGATTCCTGCAACCCAATCGGTGGGGCCTGCATATTCATCGCGAAAACTTGCGATGATGGAAATGCTTGCACAATCGATTCGTGCAACCCGGTAGATGGAAAATGCGCCCACGAAGAAATAGTCTGCAATGATGGGTTATTATGCACGAACGACTCCTGCAATCCGATCAGCGGAGAGTGTATCTACAAACAGATCACCTGTGATGATTCAGACTACTGCACAACTGATTTCTGTGATATAGGAAACGGTCAATGCGTATTTAACCCGATAATCTGTGATGATTCCAATGCTTGCACCTCCGATATGTGTGACGCCGAGACCAGCCAATGTTCATTCACCCCGATCATTTGCAGTGACGGAGATCTCTGCACGACGGATTCCTGCAACCCGACATCCGGTTGTCAGTTCAACGCAATAAATTGCGACGATGGTAAACTCTGCACAAATGATACCTGTGTCGCCGGTGTATGCGAGCACATCGAGAAATATTGTGCCGACACCGATCTGTGTACACTCGATTTCTGTGATCCGACGAATGGTGAATGTGCGAATGTGGAGATTGACTGTTCGGATAGTTACTTTTGCACCATTAATGAACATTGTGATTCAATGAGTGGAAAATGCCAGTTCGATGACATGTCGTG
>DAOOSC010000036.1:0-7415 GCA_035389585.1 Candidatus Magasanikiibacteriota bacterium | reverse complement strand
TTTATTCAGCGTGAAATCAACCAGAGAGGTGGTGCTGTGAAAAGTTGAATTGACGGGTACTTTGTGCTTCGGTACTATGCCTCATGCCCTTCTATCGCGAGACATTCGCGGTAGAATGGCCCTGGACACCTTGTCCGAGAAAGTGGGCAATACAGGATTCGAACCTGTGACCTACTGCGTGTAAAGCAGTCGCTCTAACCAACTGAGCTAATTGCCCATAAAATTGTTAAATCCGCTTCATTATATAACATGATTATCATTTTGTCAAAGCATTGGTGCGGATGAATCAGTTTTGTGGTATAATACTCACATTATGTTGCCTTTGTGGTATCGGAGAAATGAAAAACCTGTGACAATGGTGAAACACCATGGGTTTTTTCGGCACCGACAGGATTTCTTTGAGACGACCGCAATGATGGTCGCGGGGACTATTGGGGCGGGTGTTTTGAGTTTGCCTTATGCAATTTCTCATGCCGGTCTACCTTTCGGACTGCTTTTGATTGTGATTCTCGGTGGACTTATGATAGGGCTCAACTTGCTTCTGGGTGAAGTGATTGAGAGGACGCGTGGTAAAATGCAACTGGCTGGTCTAGCTCATAAATATTTGGGTCGGACGGGTGGTGTTCTCATGACGATGGTGTTTTATTTGATGTTACTCGGGGCGATCACCGTGTATATTATTGGTGAAGGGGAGACGCTCACAGCATTGTTTGGTGGTAGTCCGATTTTTTGGAGTTTGGGTTTTGCGGGTTTGGTTTTTCTGCTTGTGTATATTGGAATTGATGCGATTCGCAAAGTGGAATTCTTTTTTTCAATCGGCGTGATTGGAATTATCGTTTTGATTGGATTGTTTGGGACGAAATTCATGGTGCCGACGCATTTCACATATTATAATTGGGCGAATATTTTACTTCCGTATGGAGTGATCCTGTTCGCTTTTCATGGTACATCTTCGGTGGTCGAGGCGCACACTTTGGTCGGTCGGCGGGGGAAAATTTTTCGTAAATCAATTATTTGGGCGGGGGCAATTGTGATGTTAGCTTATTTATTTTTCACAGCCGCTGTCGTCGGTGTCACGGGCTTGGGCACGACCGAAATCGCTACGATTGGTCTCGGGCATGTGGTCGGTCCGATGATATTTTATTTGGGGAATATTTTTGCGGCGCTTGCGATGTTCACCTGTTGCCTCATGGCGTCAACATCTTTGCGGGATTCGCTTTCTTGGGATTATCGTATCTCACGTGGCCCCGCGACTTTGCTTGTATGTGGTATTCCTTTGTTAATATTTTTATTTGGGGTGCGTGCATTTACGGCGGCGATTGATCTCGTCGGTGGTGTGTTTGTTAGTTTGGAATTGATTTTGATTATTTTAATTTATTTTCGCGCGAAGAAATTCGGTGATGTCTCACCTGGGCAGTATCATCTGAATTACGCTTTGCCGTTCGCGATATTGCTTCTACTGATTTTTTCTATTGGGACTGTTTATGGTGTTGTGAAAATATTTTGATTTGTCCCCAAAACAACAAAGAATCGTACCACATGGGCGCGATTCCTTGTTTTTTTCTATAGCAAATTGTTTTGCGACAGGAAAAATTTTCTCCTCCCCCTCAGCATGGAATGCCGAGAGGGAGGGGCGGTGTGCGGGTTCAAGCCTTCTTTTGTTGAAGGCCTGCTCGCACACTCCGACGTGGGGTGTGGGGGTCGAACGGGTTCGACCCTGCGGGGAAGTAATACGGTGGGGGTGGCTGTTTCTCTTCGGAGTTCAACATTCTGGTCGCAAAATACAATGCTCCAAGTATGCTGACCAGTATTCCGAAGCCGGAGACCAGCTCTGTCCGGCTGAACCAAAGGCTAGAGGTATTGTCCCCGCCGCCCGCCATAGCGAAGATCGCTATACAGGCCGTCACAGACATTAGGCATGCTACAAAACCCAGCTTTTCCATTTTTTCCATCTTCTTCTCCATTTTTAGCCAAAAAACACTCGAAAACGCCTGTTTTCTTTGTTTTTGACTGTTATAAAGTACGACGAACGGCGTAGTATAGCATAAAAAAGAGCTTTTGTCAAGTTTGCTCGATTGTGGTATAATAAAACGTAATTTTTAGAGTATTTTATGAAAGTGAAGACAATCACGATGCAGAAGGTTGCCGTCCTCGGTGCGGGGAATATGGGGACAGCTGTGGCCAAGGTGCTCGCCGAAAATGGTCACGATGTGCGGATTTGGAATTGGGAAGGGGACAAGACGCCACTCGAGCAGATTGAAAAATACCATGAGAATAAGAAATTTATGCCACGGGTGAAATTGCCTGTGAATATTCGGCCGGCCTACCAGATCGCAGATGCTGTGAGTGGTGCCTCTGCCGTATTTTTCGTCGTACCGAGCGGGGTGATGGAACATACGGTCGCTTTTGCGGCGAAAAGTATTGGGAAGGACGCGATTGTGATTGATGTTTCGAAAGGATTGTCCTCCGAAATGGAAATTATTCCGTTCGCGATCATGAAGTATTTACGTCCGGGGCAGAGGAAAAATGTCGTGTCGATTTCTGGTCCAGCGATCGCGGCTCAAATGGTCGCGCGACAATATACCGCAATGAACATTGCTGGGGGAAATAAAAAAGCAATTGCTCGTGTGTGCGCGCTCATCGAAAACGATTATATTCGCCTCATTCCGACTAGTGATATAGTGGGGGTAGAAATTGGTGGATCTTTCAAAAATGCGTATGCGATTGCAATGGGAATTTGTGATGCGATGGGTTATGGACTAAATACTAAGGCGGCTTTGCTCACTTATGCGATTCGGGAAATTGCGGATTTGATCGAAGCGGCGGGTGGTCGGCGGGAGACAGCGTATGAATTGGCGGGTGTGGGAGATCTCATCGGTACGGCACTTTCTCCAGACAGCCGCAATCGTCGTTTCGGCGAGTGCCTCGGTTCTGGTTTGTCGGGGGATACGGCCATCAAAAAAGTGAAACAGACAGTGGAGGGAATTGAAGCGGTACGCTGTCTCATGGATTTGGCGAATAGACATCATGTGCGTGTGCCATTTGCGACTATGGTTTTTGAATGTGTTAATTCTGGGCGCGATCCGCGACGGATAATGCGGGAATTCCTTTCAGTGTTGGGTAAGAAAATCTAGGGGTTTGACAGCCCCCTCGCGTGGGTGTATGATAAGTATGATTTATCATATTTATCCAATTTATGAAGAAAATAAAAAAACAATTCAACCATTTTTGCGGGGAATGCTATGGGACGACGACTGTGGGTGAGCGTGGCCAGATTGTAATTCCAAAGAAACTACGAGAAAAATTAGAAATAAAAAACAGTGATCGGTTTCTCGTGATGGAGCGTGGTGGTGTCATAGTACTTCTGCCGGCCGACATGGTCGAAACTTTTGTAGCGGGTATCGTCGATAATTTGAAAAATAAATAAATTTTTATATGGAACAAAATTCTTCTGGTGCGGTGAATACTCCGATCAAAAAACCTTTTTATCGTCGGCGCAAATTTTGGATAATCGCTGTAATTGTGGTTATTGTGTTTTGGATTGGCTACGGTCAATACAAAAAAGCGACCGCACCACCAAATTATGAAACGGTTGCGGTGACACTCGGTACTTTGAAACAGACAGTTGATGCGACCGGTAATGTTGTATCTGCGAATGAATTGGATTTGCGGTTTTCGAGTGCTGGTAAATTGGGGAAAATTTATAAAAATGTGAATGAAACCGTGAAAGCGGGTGAACAAATCGTCGCTCTCGATCTCGCGGAGTTCAATGCGTCTGTCGCTCAAGCGGCGGCTAGTGTCGCACGGGCGGATGCGGATCTGAATCGTCAACTAGCTGGCGCGACTGAGGAACATATCAAGAGTTTGGAAGCCCGTCTCGCTCAAGCTGAGGCGTCGGCGGTGCAGGTGAAAGCAAATTACGATGATTTGATCGCGAATGCGATCGCGGCGGTGGATACTGCGCAGAATAATTTACTGATGTCGTCGGGTGGGGAAAACAGCCAAATCGTACAGAATTCATATGATGATATGGTTGCGGCGATTCAATCGGTGCAAAATACTTTGACGGATTCTCTAGTTCGGGCGGATAATATTTTGGGAATAGACAACGCTTTCGCGAATGATTCCTTCGAGTCGGCTCTCGGTGCGCTCAATACGAGTGTGTTGAATTCAGCCCGGTCGAAATATGCAGTCGCAAAAGCCAGTAAATTTGATTTGGATTCGATGGCTCAAGGTCTCGGGAAGACTACCTCTCACGAAAAAATTGATCTCATCCAAACCGTTGCTGAAGAATCTTTGAACGACACTCGTGATTTACTTTATACAGTTGCAAATTTGTTGAATAATACGGTACCAGTCTCTGGGTTGACACAAACCGAACTTGATACGCAAAAGACAAATATTCAAACCGGCTTGACGAATTTGGCCACAAAAAATTCGGCATTGCTTGCGGCGCACCAAGCCATCGTGTCCGCGAAAAACACTTATGAAGTAAATCGGATCGCATATGAGAAAGCGAAGACCAATTTAGATAATCTGAAATTGAAACAAGTGGCTGATATCGCGTCAGCTGATGCACAAGTGGGTGAGGCCGAGGCGTCCCTGAAAGACGCGACAAATCCGCCACGTGATGTTGATTTGGCTTCATATCGTGCGGCAGTCTCGTCAGCTCGAGCATCGCTCGCTCAGGCAGTCGCGAATCGAAATAAGGCGATTATCACTGCTCCGGTGGATGGCATTGTCGGCAAAATTAATCCCAAAATTGGCGAATATGTGAATGTTCAGGATGTGGCTGTGAAATTGGTTAGTCAGCATTTCGAAGTAAAAGTCGATATTCCGGAAACAGATATTGTGAAAATCGCGATTGGCAATGTGGCGGAAATCAAATTGGACGCATATGGCGATGAAGCGGTTTTCCCGGGCACGGTCGTGCGAATTGAGAAGGGTGAGACGGTGATCCAAGATGTCGTGTATTACAACGTCACAGTGTCTCTCACTGATGATGGCAAACATCAGATCATGAATGGGATGACGGCAAACATTGTTTTCTCGACGGAAGAAAGACAAGGTGCATTGTACATTCCACAGCGTGCCGTTCGCACCGGTGACAATGGTCGTTATGTGCGCGTGCTCATCGGTAAAGAAGTGAAAGACATGCCGGTGAAGACTGGTCTGCGTGGCGATGGTGGTATGATTGAAATTACGGAGGGTTTATCCGAAAAAGACATGGTCGTTTTGAATGCTGGTGTCTAAATATCTATGGAGCAGAAGAAAATCTTTCAATTAGTAAATGATACAGCCAAATCTGCCGATCGCGAAGTCTATGCGGTGGGCGGTTTTGTGCGTGATATTCTCCTCGGGCGTGATCCTGAAGAGGTGACGGATATTGATTTTGTTGTCATTGGTTCAGGGTTGGAATTTGCTCAGAAACTTTCTGCGTCGCTCGATGAATCGGCTGGTTCGCTTGTCGAATTTCCTGATTTTGATACGGCGCGTTATGTTTTCAAAGATGCCGACGGAAAAGCAATTTTTGAAATCGAATTTGCGGGCGCTCGGGCAGAATCATATCGCAGTGAATCGCGTAAACCAGTTGTCGAAGCGGCGGATTTGGCGAAAGATTTATCGCGGCGTGATTTCACGGTCAATGCGATGGCTGTACCGGTGAAAGTTTTGGCGGGTAAGAAAAAAATTACCGCGGAATTGATTCGAGAAAATGTTGTCGATCCTTTTCATGGTGCGGATGATCTCGCACATAAAATTTTGCGTACGCCGCTCGATGCGGATGTGACATTTTCAGATGATCCACTCCGCATGTTGCGCGCGGCACGGTTCACCGCCAAATTAGAATTTAGGATTCATCCAGAGACGATCGTGGCGATGAAGCGTAATGCAGGACGATTAAAAATAATTTCGGCGGAAAGAATTAATGAAGAATTATTCAAGTTGTTGGCGACACGGAAACCATCAATCGGTCTGAAAATTTTGCACGACAATGGTGTTTTGGCCGAGTTTTTACCAGAAGTTTCCGCCCTCGACAGTGTCGAGGAGGTGCAGGGGTACAATCACAAAAATAATTTGGATCATTCATTCAAAGTTGTCGATAATATTTCCGCGAGTGGTGGTACGCCGCTTTTATGTTTTGCGGGGCTATTGCATGATATCGGCAAATCAGATACGAAGAAATTCATGCCAGGACGTGGGTGGACTTTTGATATGCATGAACATCTCGGGAAGAAATTGGCGTCAATTATTTGTCGTCGTTTACGTTTGTCGTCTGCCGAGGCACGATATATTCTGAAATTGGTACGTTGGCACCAGCAACCGATTGCACTCATGGATGATGGGGTGACGGACAGTGCGGTGCGCCGTTTGATCGTGAATCTCGGAGACGATTTGCATGATCTCTTGATTTTGTGTCGCAGTGATATTACTACCGGTAATGAAATGAAATTGAAAAAGCGTTTGGCGAATTATGATTATTTATCGCGTCGTATCGAAGAGGTGATCGAGGCAGACAAATTGCGGGCATTCCAGTCACCGGTACGCGGGGACGAAATTATGAAAGAATGTGGGTTGAAGCCAGGTCCGACGGTGGGGAAAATTAAGAAGGCTTTGGAAGAGGCGATACTAGATGGAGTAGTACCAAATGATTATGAGGCGGTGCATGTGTATTTCGAAAAAATGAAAGATGTGTTCATGAAAGATGTGAAAGAATGGGAAAAAGTATAAGCGTTGCTGTGGTGCTTGAAATTCCGTCGCTCGTCCCAGATGCAAGTAAACTTGCGTCTGTGGGCTCGCTAGGAATTATAAAAAAAGAACCAGGCGGGTGCCTGGTTTGGGGTGGACGGCGTGTAGAGGATTCGAACCTCTGACCTTCGGGTTATGAGCCCAACGCTCTTCTACCGCTGAGCTAACACGCCACAAGAAAAAATGAACAAAACGCAGAAGCGCATGGCAGGATTCGGACCCGCGACTTCCTCCGTAGCACGGAGGCACTCTACCACTGAGTTACATGCGCAAAAAGGAGCAGGGGGTTGGACTCGAACCAACGATTTCCACCTGGGGTGATGCCTTAACCACTAGGCTACCCCTGCCCAATATAACAAATTTATTGCCTTTTGATGAAAATTGGCGGAGAGACTGGAATTGCACCAGTATTTCAGCCGGAACCCCCCCCATGAGGGGCAGGCTGCGTCCTCTCTGACGGTTCGATGGAGGTGAATGACATGCGACCATGTGGCTCCATGGTTGAGCCCGTATGTCGTTCAAATCCATGAATTGTCCGCCAGATATCATTTAGACGACATCTCCAAACAACTTATATCATATTATATTCAAATATGTCAATATCTTCATCCACACCGCTAATAAAAGTCGAAAACCTAGAAAAAAAATATGTGAACGGTGAAATTGAA
>DAOOSC010000035.1:0-8403 GCA_035389585.1 Candidatus Magasanikiibacteriota bacterium | reverse complement strand
CTGATTTAAATACTGAACTGTCGACGGTGTGGTAACACCACCAGTCCCGTATGCACCTGTCCAACACGGACGAATGCGCAATTATTATACCCAACCACAAAATCCATGTCAAACCTTATACAGCCGCTTTCGCTTTCTTTTCAGCCAATTTTTTCTTCCGTCTCTCGGTCAACTTCACAGACAAACGCTTTTTACCAGAAATAATTCCTTCGTTCAAAAGCAAATTGTGAACAGTGTTTGAAGCTTGAGCTCCGACTGACATCCAATATTTGATTCTCTCAGCATTGAACTTCACAACTTTTGGTTTTGAAACCGAATTATATGTACCGAGCAATTCCAAATAACCAGCTTGTGTATCTTTGTGTTTATCCGATACAATCAAACGGTATGACGGCGATTTGGATTTACCAATCCGCTGTAGACGCAACATCAACATAGTATGTTTTAATTAAAAGTGAGCGTTTCGTGACGACTCGGGCATATTATACCTGAATTCGAGAAAAAAGTCAACCCCGCCTCTCGCGAGAGGCGGGGCAGGCCCCACCCGATGAGAGAGACGCTAGCCCCATCCTAGTCTAATTTAACCGACAAAAGCCGACTAATACCATCATTCCCCATAGTCACCCCATAGAGAGCATCGGCAGTATGCATTGTCACTTGATTATGAGTGATGAGGAGGAATTGGGAACGCATCGCGAGTTCATGCAAAATTTTGTTGAAACGTAGAGTATTGGCCTCATCGAGCGCCGCCTCTACCTCATCGAGCACGACGAATGGTGATGGGTTAATATTCAAAATCGCGCAAACAAGTGCAATCGAAGTGAGAGTGCGCTCGCCACCCGAGAGTGCCTGAATATTTTTGATTTTTTTACCCGGCGGACAAGCGACCGCATCGATCCCGATCAAAATTTGTTCTTTTTTCTTCCGACCGACCACATCCGATTCGACTGGAATATCACTCGGACTGATCACCCCATCACTCGCCAACTCACCATTCACCATTTCGACACTTTCCTCTTCCTCCGCATAAATTTCCACGAGATCCGCTTTTCCACCCTCAAACAACAATTCGAAATATCGTGAAAATTCCTTACGAATCAATTTGAAAGCTTTGTCACGTTTTTTCTTCATGATTTCATCCAATTCCTGTACCGCCGTCTTCAAATCACCGAGCGCACGACGCAAATCCGAAAGCTGTCCAGTGAGAAAATCGTATTTTGTCTTGGTTTCTTCATGCTCTTTCACCACTTCTTCATCAATTCCACCGATCAGTGACATTTGATATTTACACTTTTGAATTTTCTCCTGAATACCGACCAACTCTGTCGCCGAGACCGTTGTTGCATTACGTTCCAAAATGTTTTTTATATCCAAATGCATTTCTGCATAGACTTCATTTGCCAGGTCTTCCTGTCGTGTGTCTAGTTTCGCGATCGAAATTTGTAATTCATTTCTACGATCGACAACTTTATTTATTGAACTCTGGTAAGCCTGCATTTCATCTTGCAATGCGAACACACGCCGCTTCTTTTCTTCTTCTACCCGATTGAAATCCGCGAGAGCGGTTTCTGCCGCCACCATTTCATGTTCGACCGCCACGATCATCTTGTCCAGCATTTTTTTCTCACTCGAAAGCCCGACCATTGCATTGCCGTATTCAGCCGGCGTCATATTACACAGAGCCAATTCCTGATTTAGTGTAGCAATTTCTGTATCCAAACTTTTTTTCTGTTCACGCACAATCCGCGCTTCTGCTTCCGCCATCTGAATATCCGAAATAATTTTTTGTAAATTTGTCGCCGCTTTTTCCGATTCGATTTCCACCCGTTCGAGTCTGGTCTGAGCCTCCGCCAAAACCCTCTCATCATCCTGCACACCACGCATCCATTCACCCCCCTCGGCGAGAGCAAAACTCAAACCATTTCTTTTGCCCCGCCTGAAACCGCCACGCATACTACCACTCACTTCCATGACATCACCTTCTAGTGTCACCATTCGAATCCGACCAATTCCGATACTGCGCGCCACTTCAATATTTTCCACCACCAAAGTATTGCCGAAAATATATGAAAAAATATTGCTGAACTTCTTATCGAAATCAACGAGATCAAGCGCCAGACCGCGCACCCCCGGAATCTTCTTCATTTCTTCCAAATCTTGTGATGCATAGCGTGGTTTCACTTTGGAAATCGGTAGAAAAGTCGCTACTCCGAGCTCATTCGTACGTAAATACTGAATTGCCGTCTCAGCAACATGTTCATCACTAGTGACGATTGAAGACAGATTGCTACCAGCCGCCACATCCAAAGCCAGCAAATATTCTTCCGGAACTTTTCCTAATTGTGCTACTACTCCAAAAACACCATTGAACCTCTGACGATCCTCTAGAATTGCCTGCACCGCTTTCAATCCCGCCAACTGCCAATACGATTGATCATTCTTCACCTGTTGAAAATTCTGTGTCAAACGCAAAATTTTATTGCGCGTTTCTGTTTTCTCCAATAATAATTTCTCGTTGGCAGAACGAATGGCCAACAAATCACTATTCAAATGATTGTATTTTTCTTCGGCCAAAGTGAGCGAACGAACTGTTTCTTCTTTTTTAGTTTTTAATTCAGTAATTTTCCCCTCGAGCCAGCCGACATTTTGTTTGCCTACCTTGGAATATTCCGCTTGTAATTTCCCGACGATTATCGCTCGATCTTTTTCCAAACTGTTCTTCCGCGCCATTACTTCCTGAGATTTTTTCTGCAATTCAGCAAACAGGGATTCCCGCGACTCAGCACCAGCCAATTTCGCCAATTCTGTTTGAACGATATTTAATTTTTTTTCTAATTCCACATATTCCCGATGTACAATTTCCATCTCACCACGCAAACTCTCCAACTGCTTCGCATTTGATTGCCACAGAGTGGTATAATAGATCTCGCCGAGGGAACGAAGTTCGTTTTCTACATCCTGACGCTGTTCCAATTTCTTCACCTGCCGAGAGAGTGCACGCAAGCGCGGTTCGACCTCATTCATGAGCATCTCTGCCTGACGCAAATTCTCCTCCGTATGTTGCATTTTCAAAATTGATTGATGGCGCTTTATCTGAAATTCTTTGATGCCCGCCGCTTCATCGAAAAACCGTTTTCGCTCTTCTGGAGTCTGGAGGAGCAGACGATCGATCATTCCCTGCCCCACCACACTATACGATCCCTGACCGAATTGAGCGCGCGCGAGGAGAATCTGCAAATCAATCAAACGGATCTGTTGCCCATTTACCACGTACTCATTATCACCCGAACGATATAGACGGCGAGTGATTGCAATTTCATCAAATTCAACATCAACTCGATGATCTGAATTATCGAGTGTCAATGTCACGCTCGCCATACCGAGTTGCCCCTTCGCTTCCGAACCGGCAAAAATTACATCTTCGCTTTTCTTCCCACGCAAAGCCTTCATACTCTGTTCCCCCATCACCCAACGAATCGCGTCTGAAATATTGCTTTTACCGGAACCATTTGGACCGACAATCGCCGTCACACTCATCTTCCCATCACGTGGTGGAATGAAATCCAAATGCACTTTCTGTGCAAATGACTTGAACCCTTGAATTTCGATACTTTTCAAAAACATAATGCCCCATATTATACACCACTCGATTGCCCTTGACAAATTCGTAGGATTGGTATAGAATGCCTGGCTCTATATATGAAAGAGACAATGACCAAAATTCATCAAACTGTGGCCAATGCGAAAAATATCCTCATTGTGCCGCACCGCAACCCAGACGGAGACGCCATTGGTTCTCTTAGTGCGCTCGCTCATTATCTCACGAAACAAGGTAAAAATTTCGCTACATACTGCGCCACAGACACGACCGACAAACTCAAAAAGATTGACTACCTCCACATACCAAATTTCTCCCCCTCAGCGCCTACTGTCTCAAACTTCGATGTCCTAATCACAGTCGATTCGGGCGATCCTGAATATGCCGGGATTACTGATTTCTTGAAAAACATTTCTCGTCGCACCGCGGTCATCAATATCGATCACCATCCGACCAATACTCGCTATGGTCACCACAATTTAATCATACCGACAGCCGCCTCGACCACAGAAATTATTTTTCAACTCTTCAAACACAATCGCTGGCACATCGATCGCCCCATCGCCGCATCTCTCCTGACTGGTCTCATCACCGACACCAATAATTTCACAAACGGAGCGACTTCCTATTCCGCACTCATGGTCGCGAGCGAACTCATCCGCCTCGGCGCTAATTTCAACCAACTGAAAAATCATTTGATCAAAGATAAGACTATCAACATCCTGAAATTGTGGGGAGTGGTTTTGTCTCGTCTCGAATTACACGAAAAAAACGAAGTGACATACACTTACCTCACACTCGCCGACCTGCACGAACACAATGTCTCCGAAAACGAATCCGAAGGGATTACTAATTTCTTAAATGGATTATCCGAAGGCAAAATGTCTCTAATTGCCAAAGAGACAACCGATGGAAAAGTGAAAATCAGCTTACGCACCACCCACGAAGACGTCGACGTCTCAGCCATCGCCAAAAATTTCGGAGGTGGCGGACACCGAAAAGCCGCCGGATTCTCATCCGAAAAAACAATTACCGAAACCTTCGCACAGGTCTGGAAATTACTTGAAGAAAAAGAAAAACCGGTGTAAAATACAGAATATCTGAAAAAACATCTAATCTAATTGTTATGCCAAAAATGACCTCTCAATATCTCATCCCAACCGTCATCGAGAAAACCAGCTCCGGTGAGAGAGCCTACGATATTTACTCTCGCCTCCTGAAAGACCGTATCATTTTCCTCGGCAGTGAAATCGACGACGCCGTGGCGAACACAATTATTGCTCAATTCCTTTTCCTCGAAAATCAAGATTCCGGAAAAGACATCAAATTCTATATCAATTCCCCAGGTGGATCCGTCACCGCCGGTCTCGCCATCTACGACACCATGCAATTTCTGAAATCTGACGTATCGACCGTCTGCATCGGTATGGCCGCCTCGATGGCTTCCGTCCTCCTCGCCGCCGGTGCGAAAGGCAAACGGTTCTGCCTACCAAATAGTGAAGTGATGATCCATCAGGTCATGGGCGGTACTCAGGGACAAGCCAGCGACATCAAAATTCACGCCGAAAGAATTTTGAAAATAAAAGATAAACTTAACTTACTTTTGAAAAAACACACGGGTCGTGATCTGAAAATCATCGAGAGAGATACCGACCGCGATTATTTCATGACCGCAGACGAAGCTGTCGCCTACGGTATTGTGGATAAAGTAATCGAGAAACAAAAATAAGACTGCCTCGACAAAATCCGAAAATATTCCAAAACTTAAAGAGCCGTCCCCTTGTAGGAGATCGGCTCTTTTGATTGTTGATGGGAGTAATAAAACCCCCTCATAAACTGCACCCAAGAAGGTATGCCAGAGGCAAAGGTCAGCCGGAGCCGACGCTGTCCTCAACATACCTTCCCATGCTTGTTGGGCACAGAGAAGTGTGCGTGCCGACGTTGATGAAGGCATGACCACTTCCCGACACCCGACCACTATTGTTAAAGAATCAATAACGACTAATGATACCATAAATAATGGCTTTTGTCAAGCCCCCCACCCTGAAAATGTGGATAACCTCACAAATTTGGCTAAAACAAAAGGAATTTCGATAAAACGAAACTCCCTCTAAAAACCCAAATTACTCGACCGAAACCGTCTCGGCAGGGGTACTAGGGGCCGATTCACTCGGAACAGTCTCCACACCATCAACTGCCCCAGCCACACAAGCGTCTCCTTCACAAGCCGGAACACTCTCACCCACCGCCTTACCGATGAGACAGATCTGCGGTAGAGCACGATAGTGACTTTCGAACACCCTGTCTTCTACACGACCGTCCCCAAATGTGCGAGTATAAGTAAAAGTTGTATCCGCCCCTCGAAAGGAATTCTGACACTTCCTCTCACCTGGAGCGAGAGAATCCGATTCCACTTCTTTCGGCTCCCCTGCTGGCAACCAGCGTAAGACTTCCGGATGAGTATATGAACCCGTCCGACCATCACTATTCGTCCCCCACAAAGTGAATACTAATTCTTCGGTTTTCGTATCCATGTAAGTCTGAATCAGAATGTAGTTTTCCGTATCATTACGAAACTTGAAATCTGGTGCCGGATCATACACCGTCGCATCTGTCCCTGGCAGACGATTCACTGGATCGAAATAATGCGAAATCACGAGCGAATGATTGCGTCGCTCTACAATTTCCATACCCGCATTCATCGCCATACGAAACAATGTCGTGCCGAGCTGACAAAGTCCTCCACCAATTTCCGGCTTCATTTTGTCACCTTTGATTACCAATTCTGGTAAATAACCATTTTCGAGTGTGAACGGTCCAGTATATTGCAAGGTGGAAAAAATTTCCCCCGGTTTAATCAAAATTCCATTTAATTTTTTAACGGCGTTTTTTATATTCTGAATCCGATTACTTGGTGAATTAGAATAATCCGAAATACCCACACCAAAAACTTCCTTAATACCAAATTTATTCGCATCGCTCATTTTCACCTGTGGCTCGACTTGTTCGACGAGCACCGTCACTTCACGCGCAAATCCTTCATCATGCCAAGTACGCTCTCGCACGGCCTGATTCAAAACATCATAAGTTTTTTCAACATCGAGACGCAGACCCGGATGAGATCCTTCAAAAGTTGTCACCTTGCCTGTATCATCCACCTCAAATCTCGCATTGTTTGGTTCGACATTGATGGTCTTCGCGACCATGTCTGCGAGATACGCGAACACTTCGGGTTTCTTCAGACCAAACACAATTTCACCTTCAGCGGTTTTCTGCACATTGATCCACTCACCCAGCTGACTCTGACTTATTTTCCAACGAAATTCCCGTTTGGTCGCCGGATCGGTAAAACTCAATTCCAAACTAGCCGAAAAAACATTCGACAGTCTAGCAATAATATTCTCCACATCCGCCCGCAAAACCCGTGGCATATATTCCTGACGCGCCACCAAAATATCAACCGATTCCAAATTGCGCCAACTCTCCACTACCCCCGGTATGACCGCGGCGAGATCATAAACCCGACCAGATGAAGCTTCTTCAATTTCGAATTTGAGCGGAGATACAGAAATGATTTTCACATTGGCATCCTTCGGCGGATCTTCCGATGGTGCGAGGAGCTCTCGCATCTCTGTTTCGAGTCCGACTGAATTATAATCAATATTCAATAATTGTTTTGGTCGTTGAACCAAAGAACTCAATAAATTATACCCAGCAAAAAAAACATTTTTATCTTTACCAATACGGACAATCCGACCCGCCTCGTCAGATGGATCGAAGCCAATCAAAATTGATTCACCGCTATCACCCATTGGGGCAGGATACAAAATAACTTTTTTTTCACCAACCGAATCATTGAAACGAACGACCATTCCTTCCGCATTGAATTTGTCCGACATCTTCTGAAGGAAATCACGTGTCTCATCATAGGTCATCCCACCCACCGGAATACGCCCAATCGAAGTGCCTGGTAAAACACGATCCCGATAATAAAAAGATGCAAGCACCGTCCCAGCCACAAATAAAATCCCGAGACTGCTGATCCAAATCAATAATATAAAAACTCCTCGCCAAATACTTCGTGGTTTTTTCGTAGTTTCAATAATTTTTTCAACGACTTTTTCGCTTTCTTTTACAATTTCAGTCTCGATCATACTATTCGTCTACGATCACAACAGGGATTTTCGCATCAAATTGACGCTTCGGGATACGCACCACCATCACGCCATTTTTGAATTCTGCCCGCGCCAAATCACCCTTCACTTCTGTTGGTAAAACTATTGTCCGAGAAAACTTCCCCCAGAAACACTCTGTGCAGTGTATTTTTTTGATATTTAATTTATCTGATGGAGAATATCTAACACCGCGAATTGTCAATAATTCATTATGCACATATACTTCGATTTTCTCTGGCACGGCCCCAGCCATCGTTGAAGCGACGACGATATCTCTCTCTGTCTCATATACATCCACCGCCAGTTGCCCCTCTTCATCCTCACCCCAAGGAGACGGCGAGGTATCCGAAGTAGCAATACTCTGTTCGCTGTGTTGGGATTCCAAAATCAAATCCAGTATATCCGCCTCATTGTTTTTAGTATTTTTATCGCTCATATTGAGTATGGCCGTATTATACCAAATATTCGGAAATTTGGTAATACCAGGTTGACAAGTATCTCTTTTTACTATATAATATCCTCGGTTTTTACAAATAGTAAGGAGAGATGGCTGAGCGGTTTAAGGCGACGGTCTTGAAAACCGTTGAGGATGAAAGTCCTCCGTGAGTTCGAATCTCACTCTCTCCGCCA
>DAOOSC010000034.1:0-8903 GCA_035389585.1 Candidatus Magasanikiibacteriota bacterium | reverse complement strand
TGGTAAAGAAAAAAGAGAAACCAATTAAACAGTCGCTCTTTCTTGTTCTCGTAGTTCCCGCTTGCGCAGGCTTGCGAAAAATCTAAATTTTGAAGAAATGTTTGTAATGCCCGTATATTGTATATGCGAATAAGCGAACTGTCAAGCAATCCCCCTGTGGATATATGTGGATAACTTTAATTGGACTTTTCTGATTGATTTTGCTTACGCCACTCACGGATTTTTCCATGATCGCCAGACAATAAAACAGCTGGAACTTTATGGCCCATGAAATCAACTGGTTTTGTATATTGCGGATATTCCGCTTCTTCCATGCTGAATGTTTCCTCTGCAAGTGATTCAGCATTGCCGAGAACTCCCGGCAAAAGTCGTGCCACTGCTTCGATAATAATTAGTGCCCCGAGCTCCCCACCCGCGAGAACATACGGACCGATCGAAATTTCTTCATCAATCATGTGCTCGACAACACGCTCATCCACACCTTCATAGCGACCACACACAAAATTTATTTCATCATATCGACTCCACTTCTCTGCCGTCCGCTGATCGAATTGTCGACCGCGGGGTGAAAGTAAAACTGTGATTTTCTTTTTGCGAATATCGCCTGTAAATAGTTTTTTTATTTTTGTAATCCCTGTATCTTTACTAAATGGAATAGCGTCGATACTTTTCAGAGCCTTAAAAATTGGTTCCGGTTTCATGACCATACCAGCTCCCCCACCACACGGTGTATCGTCCACTGTCCGACGACGATCATCTGTGAAATCACGCAAATCGATCGTCTTCACAGAAAAAATGCCCGCCTTCTGCGCGCGCCCCAAAATCGCTTCATCAGTATAGTGATGAATCGTGTCGGGAAAAATTGTGAGGACATTAAACTTCATATGATTACATTTTATACTCAATTTGGTATTTTTTCAAGTCACAAAACAACCCGCCGAGCGGCGAGTTGTTTTTGTTCTTGTCAATTTATTTTTTTCCAGTTTTGATCTGTTCTTCGATATTCTTCGGACATTCAGCATAGTGACCGAATTCCATTGAGTAACTGGCACGACCCTGTGTCATGGAACGTAGACCGGTGGCATAACCAAACATACAGGAAAGTGGCACGATTGCTTTGACTACCTTTGATTGACCACGTTCGGTCATTTCTTGAATCTGCCCACGTTTCGCAGAGATATCACCGATCACATCACCCATAAATTGTTCCGGAGTGACGACTTCCACTTTCATGATCGGCTCGAGAATCACCGGGTTAGCTTTCTTCACACCATCTTGGAAAGCCATTGAACCGGCCATTTTGAAGGCCATTTCTGAAGAGTCGACTTCGTGGTATGAACCATCGAAACAAGTCGCTTTGATATTCACGAGTGGGAATCCGGCGAGCACACCGCGTGTCATCGCTTCCTTTACACCCTTCTGGATAGCCGGGACATATTCACGTGGAATTACACCGCCCTTGATATCATCCACAAACTCGAAATTTTGTCCGTCAGTAAGTGGTTCAATCTTGAGCCAGCAATGACCGTATTGACCACGACCACCAGACTGTTTGATATATTTTCCTTCCGCTTCTGCCGAAGTGCGGATAGTTTCTTTGTAGGCCACTTGTGGTGCGCCGACATTTGCTTCCACTTTGAATTCACGACGCATACGATCGACGATGATATCGAGGTGCAATTCACCCATACCTTCGATAATTGTCTGGAGAGAATCCGGATCAGTATGAATACGAAATGTCGGATCTTCTTCCGCTAATTTTGACAATGCTAAACCCATTTTTTCCGCATCACCTTTTGTTTTTGGTTCGATTGCGACCGAGATCACCGGTTCTGGAAATTTAATATTTTCCAATTTTACCAAATGATTTTCGTCACAGAGAGTATCACCGGTTGTCGTCGCTTTGAGACCAATTGCCGCCGCGATTTCTCCAGAGAAAACTTCTGACACGTCTTCACGTGAATTGGCATGTAGACGGACGATACGACCAATACGTTCTCGCTCACCATTGCGTGTATTCACGACATAACTGCCAGCAGACAATTTTCCTGAATAGACACGGAAGAAAGCTAATTTTCCAACAAAAGGATCAGTGGCAATTTTGAAAGCCATGGCGACAAATGGTTCTGAATCACTTGGCTTAACAAGAATTTTCTTTGTTTCATCGTCGACGTCTTCTGCATACAAATCCGGTACATCGAGAGGACATGGCAAATATGCCACGACAGCATCAAGCATGAGTTGAACACCGATATTAGCCAAAGCGGAACCACAAAGCACCGGATAAATTCCATCCTTCAAAACCAACATGCGAATACCTTTGCGAATTTCTTCCTCCGTAAAAGTTTCTCCGTTTAGAAATTTATTCATGTATTCATCATTTGCTTCTGCGACTTTTTCGACGAGTTCGGCACGATGTTTTTCCACTGCTTCCTTCATATCTTCCGGAATTGCAATCTCGACGATATTGATACCATGATCACCTTCAAATTTAAAACCCTTACGATCGATGATGTCGACGATACCAGAAAAAGTCGAATCCGCACCGATTGGGAGTTGAACAGCGAAGGCTTTGTTTGACAAACGATCTTTGATAGAAGCCAAACTCATGTAGAAATCGGCTCCGAGTTTGTCCATTTTATTCACAAAAGCAATGCGCGGTACTCTGTATTTATCAGCCTGTTTCCAAACTGTCTCGGACTGAGGCTCCACACCCTGTGATGCGTCGAATACTGCGACAGCACCGTCGAGGACGCGGAGCGAGCGCTCCACTTCCACCGTGAAATCCACGTGGCCCGGAGTATCAATCAGGTTGATGCGATGACCCTTCCAAAAAGCGGTCGTTGCCGCTGATGTGATAGTGATACCACGTTCTTTTTCCTGTTCCATCCAATCCATCGTCGCTTCACCTTCATGCACCTCACCGATTTTATGTTTCTTTCCGGTATAGAAAAGAACGCGCTCCGAAGTGGTCGTTTTACCAGCATCGATATGCGCCATGATACCGATGTTACGGGTTTTGTCTAGAGAATATTCTCTGGGCATAAAAAATTGAAAAAGTTAAATTAAAACGCCACCAAAATTTAGCGACGAGCAAAATGAGCGAACGCTTTGTTCGCGTCTGCCATACGATGCACTTCTTCTTTCTTCTTCACAGCCGCACCGATACCGTTCGCGGCATCCATGATTTCCGTTGCCAATTTATTGGCCATTGGCATACCTTTACGACCACGAGCCGCTTCGAGAATCCAACGAAATGCGAGCGCATTCTGACGAGCGGTCGAGACTGGCATTGGTACCTGATAGTTAGCGCCACCGACACGACGAGAACGAACTTCGACCTGAGGACGAATTGTTTCCATCGCTTTTTCAAAAAACTTCACCGGTTCTTCTGTGGTCTTTTCTTTGATGATAGCAAAAGCGCCGTACACAATACTTTCGGCGATTGATTTTTTACCACTTTCCATGACGAGATTAATAAGTTTGCCGACGAGCTCACTGCCGAATTTTGGATCGGCGGCGATTTTATGTTTGGCAATTTTTCTACTTCCTCTTGGCATATGTTTCTACAATTAAATCAACACGAACTTAAGATTTCGGACGCTTTGCCCCATACACCGATCGACTACGGCGACGTTTTTCAACACCTTGGGCATCATAAACACCACGAACAATGTGGTAACGAACACCAGGAAGATCTTTCACACGACCACCACGAATGAGGACAATGGAGTGCTCCTGGAGATTGTGGCCTTCACCTGGGATATAGGCGATGACTTCATATCCATTTGACAAACGTACTTTGGCGACCTTACGCAAAGCAGAGTTTGGTTTTTTTGGTGTAGTTGTATACACTTTCAAACACACGCCGCGTTTGAACGGACATCCTTTTTTAAATTCTGTTCTCCGACGATGCAGAGAATCGATTGTGAATTGCATCGCTGGTGACTTAGACTTGTAAGTCGTCTTCGTTCTACCTTTGCGCAATATCTGGTTCATTGTTGGCATAAATGAAACAAAAAATTAATAAACGAATAAATAAATAAAAAAATGGCTTCTGGCCATCTATAAACAATAAGAAAATTTAATCTCTTAATGCGTATAAATCAGCCACTTGGCGATTATCTTTTCGTGGGCTTCCCCACCGAGCCTGTGCTCGTCCGGCAGAACTAGAACCTGATGACCGGAGATACTTACGCTAATTTGTGCGATGAGTATATCCTGTATTCAAAAGTTTGTCAAGAACAGGGTGTGAATATGAAAAAATTTGACACCTTATGCATTTATGCCTATAATAATTAAATCATACTATCAAAATTTTTATGGACGAAACCATTTTAAACAATATTTTAGCAAAAGTAGTATCCATGGACAGTAAAATGGACAGTTTTGCTACAAAAGAACATCTAGATGAGAGGATAGACTCTGTTTTGACGAGCACCGACCGCTTTGTGAAATTACACGAAACCCTTGACCAAAAACTTGCAATGCTCCGAAGCAAATATACTCGACTTGAAGAGAGAGTACAATCACTTGAGGAAAGAATTTTGGCTACTATCTAAAAAATCATTGAAAAAATTGTGAAGTGGTAACGATCACGTTACTGCTATTTTATATTTTAAAAATCCCACCTGCCTGCTCCGAAAAGCAGTAAACAGATGGGGTGACTTTCACGCGTGTTGGGGCACGCGTGAAAGTATTAGAACTCTCACACCTTCTCAGTCGGTGGTGTAGGTGGTTTCGGATTCTTGGCACGGCGTGCAATCAAGAAAATACCGACTGCCAACAAGACAAAGGCGATCAAGGAAAACCAATTGCTGACCCCTTCGTTGCCTTCATAATTGACAGTAGCCGGAGCATAACCAAGCCAATCACCAGCAACCCTGACCACTGCAGCTGCCACACCAGCCAGAGCACCGCCGGCAATCAATCCGTTTGCAATGGTCTCACCCATTTTGGCTCGTGATTTTGCATGTTCCCCTCTGTTCAGAAGCCAAGCGACCAAAGCGCCGAGAATGAGCGGAGCATTCAGGCTGAACGGCAGGAACATGCCGAGAGCAAACGGCATTGCCGGCACGCCGATCATGGTGATACTGAGAACTATCAGGGCTCCGAACCCATACATCTCCCAGGGCACACCAGCTCCACCAACCGCAGCATTGATCACACCCGCAATCGCGTTGGCCTGTGCGACCGGCATCGGATTTGGAGTAGCTTCGGTGTTCACATAACCGAACATCTGATTGAAGAGAATAATCATCCCTCCGACGATGATGGCAGCAAAAACCGAAGCAACAATGTTCGACCACTGAATCTTCTTCGGGGTCGCACCGAGCCAGCCGCCAATCTTGAACTGCGTGATCAAACTGCCGCTCATAGAGAGAGCAGTACACACCACACACCCCACCATCACGAGAGCGAGTTTGGAAGAAGCGATCAATTCCGGCGCAGACGTCGCATCCACATTGAGACCAGCGGCAATCAGAATCGCGGCTGTCACCACGATGCCAGTGATTGTCATACCGGAAATCGGCGTGACCGAGATAGTTGCTATCGCCCACGCTGAGACAGCCGTGAATAGGAACGATACCACAAATACCACTGCGGTCGCCACCAAAGACAGAGTGGTTGGATTAGACTGCCCAACCATGACCAAGAAACGGAAGAACACGAACGTCATGACTGCCAAAATGAAGAATATTCCCATCCGCATCGAGCCACTCATATCTGTTTGCCAACGTTCAGTCGACACATCCGCAACCTTCTTTTGTCCACCAGCGAAACGACTACCGATCACATTTTTCATGCTACTGAAAATGATCGGCGACATTTTGATGATAGACACGATTGCGGCTGTGAAAATGGCACCGATCCCGATCTGCTTCACCGGCCCGCTCGCAATGTCGTCCCACGGCAGAGCTGCCATCTGCGGGTTCAGGTGAGCAAACAGAGGAATCAGGAAGAATGTCGCCAGCACCGAGCCACCGCAGATCAAGAGGACATATTTCAGTCCAATGATGAAACCGAGTCCGACCATCACTGCGGAGGTACTCAGCTCCGCCACGACCTTGGTTTTTTCTGTCAGATGGGTGAAAAAGTCAGACCTGACCAGCTTCGTGGTAAAAGTATCTGACCAGACACCATGGACAGCGACCATGAAGTCATAGATGAAGCCAAAAGCGACTGACAAAAACAGCGTGATAGCCGATTTACCACCTTGGTCTCCAGCCATAAGCACGTTTGTCGTCGTCGTCGCTTCCGGGAACGGCAAACGCCCATGCATCTTGTTGATGAAGTAGTCCCGGAACATCGTCAGCATGACCACCCCAATGATCGATCCGAGAATCGGGCTCAGGATGATTGCCAACCAGTTCGGTTCCAGTCCGAGGATGTAGGCCGATGGCAAGACAAACACAGCGCCGCCAACCACGATTCCAGACACGGCTCCAATAGCAATGACCTGGACATTCTCAAGGAGACCGAACTTCTTCGCGACGAGCGAACAGTAGCCGACCATCACGACCGCGATCAGAATGGCGATTTCAACACCATTGCTGAGTTTGGCCGTGAGATAGGCAGAAGCGGCCGAGAAAAACACGAGCATCAATATTCCGGCGAAAATCGACCGGAGTGTCCACTCTTTCGGATTCGGATCCGTCACGACGGGGATATACTTCTCCCCCTCCGCAAGCGGCCTTTGGGCGTTTTCCGGTAGCCCAACCACCTTATCTTCTTCACTCATTTCCATCTCCTTGTCCACACGGACGCAGAAGGTTGAAAAACAAAAAAATAAAACAAAACACATGCCTACCCCAATAGACACGTGATAATTGTCAAAGGACAAATCACGAGTATTTAAGCAAAAGCAGGACAAAATGTCAATAGTCCAAAACGTAAAAAAATAGCACTGAAGATTTTTTAATTACAAATTCCCAAATCATTAAAAAACCTAAAACAATCCTACTCCACCAACGAAAAAAGAATAAACCGCCATTGTGATTGGTGAAAGTACACTTGCTCCAAAGAACAAAAATGCTAATAAAATTATCAGACTATACCTCTCGAGGAATACCACCACATGGCTATACGACGGCGGCAAAACCGCAAACAACACTTTCGAACCATCAAGCGGTGGGATCGGCACCAAATTAAATGTCGCGAGTAGAACATTCGCGTACACAATGAGAGAAAAGAAAGAAGTCAAAACCGAAAATGGCAAGAATCGCACGAGCGCCCCGAACACTGCCGCGAGCAGAAGATTCGACAACGGACCGGCGAGCGCCACATAGGCCGGACCCCATTTGCCATTACGCAGATTATACGGATTGAATGGCACCGGTTTCGCAAAAGCAAACATGAAACTTCCCCCAGAAACAAAAAGCAAAATCAAGGGCATGAAAATCGTCCCCATCGGATCAATATGGGCAATCGGATTTAGAGTCAATCTACCCGCCAAACGCGCTGTCGGATCCCCCAGTCTGTCAGCCATCCAACCGTGGGCATATTCATGCATAATCGCCGAAACGATAATCACCACCAAAAAAAATAAACTGGATAAAATCATCATAAACTTGACAAACTTTTAATTTTGAAGTAAAATCTCCATACCTGGCTTATTATAGCGGGAAAAACTACTAACGTCAAAATAATCAATTTTTATGTCTAGAATCTGCACAGTCTGTGGCAAAGTGCCAAAAAAAGCGGCCAACCGCAGTCACGCCCGCAACAAAACATTGCGTCGCCAAAATCCAAACCTACAAATATCCGGCGGCGTAATCAAATGCACTCGTTGCATCCGTACTGCTTCCAAAAAATCTGTCTAACAAAAAATCTCCTTCGGGAGATTTTTTGTTACCATCGAATTGTCGGGCTAACAGGATTTGAACCTGCGACCTCATGCACCCCATGCATGCGCGCTACCAACTGCGCTATAGCCCGATGAGCGAGGGAGACGACAAGGATAATCTTGTTGTTTCCCGAGCGAAGAGGGTCTATATGCGAACATATAGCCCGTTTTTTTCTCACGCGATTATACCACCACCCAAAAACTTTTTCAATACAAAAAAAGGGCGTAGCTCTCGCTACACCCAACAACCCCAGAAAGGACCCCCCACCTAAACAGAGATTATTACTCGGAACAAAATTGACCAAAGTCTCTGCCCAGCACATCGAGTCCCAGACATGTTTCATGATCACAAGTACCAATCGGCTGAATTCCAATAATCTCCTTACAAACAAACTCCCCCGAAGGCTCCGAAGTCAGAACCTCAACGCAGGTTGCATGAGTGCGACCATCACACCCAAATCGCTGAACCACACTTCTACACCGATCCTGAACTCTTCTCACCGAAACTCGAAAAACTCGATACATCATACACCTCCATTTATGTGTTTATCGCCAACAAAGAACTCTCCGACTAATCAATATACCACCAGACTCACCACTTGTCAACCCAAACACAAAACACCACCCTCGCGGATGGTGTCCTGTTTTGAAAACTGATTAAATCGTGAGATTGTCAACAGCGCTTGTGTCAACTTCGTCATTCATGGCTACTGGCTGGCTGACGCGAGGACCGCGACCGCCGACCGGTTCGTTGATCTTCAGATTCACGCGAGCGTTATTTTTGGCGCCCACGATCTTCAGAAGAGTACGAATTGCCCGAGCTGTTTGACCCTGTCGTCCAATGACATAACCCATATCACCGGCATTGATATCCAAAGTGATGAGCACGCCACGTTCGTCAATCGTGCGAGTTGTTTTCACATCTTGCGGATTGTTGACGATCGCTTGAACGAGCATTTCGACAAACTGTTGATCGGTAAGATTATTCATAATCGATCATATCTGATTTAAATACTGAACTGTCGACGGTGTGGTAACACCACCAGTCCCGTATGCA
>DAOOSC010000033.1:0-10432 GCA_035389585.1 Candidatus Magasanikiibacteriota bacterium | reverse complement strand
CCCATGACCTACAGTTTACGATACTGTCGCTCTACCAACTGAGCTAGGTCGGCATAAATACCGTGAATATGATATGACATTTGACACCAATTGTCAATCCCAAATAAAAAAATCACCCCGAAGGGTGAAAAAGCATCCTCGTGTCTGGATACAACCAAAACACGAAAAGGTAAAAGAACTAACCGGCCGACACTGCTACCCGAGAAGATGGCTGGATCTGTCGAGCGAAGACCCCTGCCAAATCATCAAGGGTCGAGACAGCCATATTCGGTTCTTCGAACCTCTTCGCAAGAACCACGAGCTGGCTCCGCAAGGTCTCGCGAATTCTACCCGTATCACCAGAGAAGCCCTGATGCCGAGCTACGGCGGTGACGAACTCTTCCAAGTGACCGACTACATCGAACGGAAGAGCATACTGCCGAGCCCCAGTACTGAAGATCACCTGACCCATCCGAGCTCCCTCTTGCAAGACAAACGGCCCACCGACCTGAAAGACCAAGATCTGCTGATTCATCGTCATCGAATTCTTCTCCTACAGTTTTGGTGAAGCTGTGTCTGGAGACAACCAGGCGCCAGCTTACACACAAAAAAACGAACAACGGTTAATTTTACATTAACAAATCATACTTGTCAAGCGCTTGTACCAAAAAATAGCCCGATTTGAGCTATTTTTCGCTAAATGTACGATTATTTCTTCAGCAGATCGTCTGGTTTGACCCATTTCGACGCCAGAACGGCGTTGCAGGCCTTTATTTCAAATTGTAACTGTTCACCACTGATTGGATTATTGCCCTCATCGTATGACCAAAATACGGTCTCTGCCACAGTACCCTCACCCGACAAACAACCGCCATTTTCGGAATACGGACAGCCATTTAGACTGAATACCCCACCACCCTGACAATTCAACCTCATCTGCTCCTCATTCCACAGAGAACCGTGATAATCAATGCAGTGACTGTCGGATTCGATCATATTACAACTCCCCCGCACCAAACTCTTGCCTGCCGATTCTGCGACAAGCGGTTTGATGTCATTTTCGTAATCCATCTGCTGATCTTTCGGTAATTCACTACAACCTGCGCCAAGCAAAAGAATTAGCGATACCAAACCAATAAGTTTTGTATACATAAATATTTTAATTAGTTTGACCATGTTGATATTTATATGATTTCTTCATCGCTTTCCAAAAAACTTCCTTATTCAAACAATGCGGATTCGAACCGTCACAATCTTTGTTCTCAATCAAATTTCCATACTTTGCAAAAGAATTGCCATTCGCATATGTATATGGATCAGCCATCAATTTCTTCACGACTTCAGCATGAGCGCGTTCGACATCGCCCTTGAATTTTCCTAATTCTTCGGACATTCCAGAATTATACGCCCCGACTAAACCTCGAAACTCGGCTGATTTTGCCTCAGCTTTCACGGTATCAATGGCTTCTCCCAATACAGCCGTCGTCCAACCGACTGTCTTACCGGTAATTTCACCAAACAAGCCTTCAATTACTTTGTCCTTCAAAATATCTTTCGCTTTATCTTTACCGGCCTCAATCACCATGTTCATATTACGATCCACATCCTGTTGCAATTCCGTCATTCCCTGTGCGATCGCCGCCTGTCTCTCAAGCATTCGTTCATAGAAACGCAATTGCAAATCAGCCGCTTCTTCTGCACTTGTATTATTTGATTTCCAAAATTTCATCGCCTCGACGACATTGCCCAATTTCTCATTCCATCGGTCCTTGATGATTTCGCTGTCTTTCATTTTTTCAATATCATTGTCCGGATCGTTGACGAATTTATAATAATCCTTAAAGGCTTCATATTGCTCACTCGTCAAATTCAAACCCTGTTTTTTTAGCGAGGTATTGAATGCCAGTAATTTTTCCTTTGTCGCACTATCAATTTCACCCACCGCGAAATCACCAATAATTTCTCGGTTCATCGGATCGCTTTGGCGTTCATATTCCGCTCGATTATTTTTGGTCATCACTCCGAGCATGTCTGTGCGTTTTTCTTCGAGACCTTTTAATTGTTTTTCCAAATCAGGATCTGAACCGTTTTTCAAATAATCTTTGATCGTCTGGATCTGATCGTCCACTGCCAAAACTTTGTCATATGTGGTTCGCGCGCCGAATTCCGCCAAACATTTACTTTTATTCGCACCTGAGAGCATTTTACAACCCGCCGGATTTTCATAAGCCAAAGCGGTATTCAAAATACATTCATCTTTGTCATACGACATTGGACCGCCTTTAATCTTTTTACACGCTTCCAAATTGCCCGTATTTTCTGCGATTTGCAAATAGCATTTATCGCGTGGTGGATTGGAACCGACATCCTTAAATTTCTCACCAGAGATTTTCTCACAGCCCGAATCATCACCCTCCTGTACCGCCGCCCCTTGCAAACAGTGATCAGCGTCCGGTAAAAAATCACATACAATACCCATAATATCACCGACACAACCTGTCAATAACACCGGAGCGGTGATTATGAAAAGAATCAAAATAGTTTTGCTTGCAAGATTTTTCTTTTTTAATAATTTGACCAAGAGAACAACCGTGAACCAAAGTAATGCAAACCCTGCCACAATCCAAACCATCCAATACAACGGTGCCCCCACATAAGTAATCAAACCCCGCCCAATGTCGGTATAACGTTTCTCATGATGAAGTAGCTCATCCGCGAGCATATACCAAGGCATGAGAGAAGCCAGTAAAATTATCGAATTGACGATTTGAAATTTTCCAAGACGGACAATCTTTTTCACCAAATACAAAACATACATAGCGATCATGGAAATCAAGGCGAAAAGCCAACCGAAATACATTCCGTAATTTTTGAATATTTTGGCGATAGTCGTATTTACAATATCCGTCGCGACGGGTTTCAGGTACGCATACACGGCCATATAGACAAGGCCGATGAGAAAAAATGCGATTAGCGGAAAAAGCGCTGAATTGATGACCGAATTTTTTCTAATTGCTGGATTGTTTGTTTCTGTGATTTGAGAAGTCGAGATATTGACGGCGGCGGGTATGACTGAAACATCTGGGGTGGGGATGGAATTTGTGTCGACTGCTGGTGTAGGTTTTTGATCTTCATTCATAATTTTATTTAAACACAAATTATATGATTAAGTACTAAAATAATAACCTTATTTTATCGTAAAAACATCCCCAATGTCAATAAGACGCTAATAAAAAAACACCCGAAAAAAACCGAGTGTCTTTTTGTGATCTACTTCGACTTCGGTTACCCAACCACTTCAACCTTCTCCATCGTCACATCCTCAAGTGGCCGATCGTCCGCGTCCACCGCACTAGACGCGATCGCATCCACCACTTCAATCCCCTGCTCAACGCTCCCGAAAATCGTATAAGCGTGTGGCAAAGGATAATCCACATGCATAATAAAAAATTGACTGCCATTTGTATCTGGGCCAGCATTCGCCATCGCCAAAGTTCCGCGCGCATAACCCCGTTTGTATGAAGATGTTTCCGAATTCAATTCATCCGCAAATTTGTACCCCGGACCACCGCGCCCGGTACCCGTCGGATCACCGCCTTGAATCATAAAGCCCTTTATCACGCGATGAAAAATAACCCCATCATAGAAACCCTTCCTCACCAGAGTGAGAAAATTTTCTACCGTCTTCGGCGCATCCTCTACATATAATTGAACCACAATATTTCCTTTGTTTGTTTTGATATTCACTTTTGGCATAAAGATAAAGATTGATTTACGGTTTTGAGCGGGATACGAGAATCGAACTCGCGTCTCATGCTTGGGAAGCATGCATACTACCATTGTACTAATCCCGCGTCAAAGGACCGCTCGCGCGGCCCCTTTTGATTATTTTTCTAACGTTGTTGTCTCCGTTTCGCTAGCATCTGTCGTCTGTTGTAATTCTGCAAACGGATTTTTTACTGGAATATACACGTTGATTTTGGCGTTCTTCAAAGTCTCGTTCATATAGGCCTCGAAATCACGCACCATTCTCTTACTTTCCAATTTGATGACGTGGAAACCATAATCAGTCTTCACCGGTGTTTCGGTATATTTGCCAGGTTCGAGCGCAAAAGCCGCTTTCTCGAATTCCGGCACCATTTGTCCACGACCGAACCAGCCGAGATCGCCGCCATTGTCTTTACTGCTATCGGTGCTGTATTTCTCAGCCAACTTCGCGAAATCTGCTCCACCCTTCAACTCTTTGATGATTTGTTCCGCTTTGTATTTTAGAGCCGCATCAGTTTTGATTTTGTCATCCTTCACAATCAAGATATGCCGAGCGTTCACTTCTTCTTTCATGAATTCCTTGCCTTCTTCGACAGTGCTCGTAGCGAACACGGTCGCCAAATTACGTTGCAATAAGGCAGGTTCAATGATTCTTTTGATATAGCCATCGAAATCCATGCCGTAAGTTTTATTCAATTCTGTATTTAATTCACTCTCGTCTTTGAATTGGGCTAACATTTGTTTTTTGGCTTCTTCAATTTCACTCTTCGAAACTTTCACACCAAAAACCTTTGCTTTCGATTCTACGAGAGCATTGATCATGAGATGTTGCATGGCTTGGGCGGAATAATCACTGTCAGTATATTGAGCGGCGGCACCTTTGGAAGCGTAGTAGGTCTTCACAGCCTTCAAATCATCCACGTAAGCGCTATATGAAATCCGAACGCCGTTGACTCGCGCGGCTGTCAAATTAACAATTCGAGCGATAGTTCTCGAGAAAGCATTGGTCGAAAGCGCATACGCCTGACGAACGCCGACACCTAAAGTCACTAAAATAGCGAGGACTACCACCCCCAGCAAAGCGTAGATAAACATCCGTGCCGAACTAGGCTTTTTTGTCGTAACTGATTCGATCTTTGTGTCAACACTTCCCAAATTCTCCACTTCTTTCACCAAAGCATCGACGGTTTTCTCAGACCCACCGGCGGACTCAGAGATATTTTTGTTTTCTTCTGACATATTTATGACAAGAAATTATTAATAAATTAAAACCACGACAGTGAGGGTGTCTAATCACCCTTCAGCCGCGACTTTGAATCAGTGAAATAATACCACCATTTGATAGGATTGTTCAAGTACTTTTTCCCCAGCTCCTCCACCTGTATATCTGAGACCGTAGTCGATACTGAGACCTCCGGTATGACGAGAACCTGCTCCCCCGGCCTGCGCATATTCAACTCGAGTCGTGCTTTCTCTTCGACGAAATCAGGACTCGAAACATAATTCAAAATAGACAGGGTTTCCAGTTTCTTTTTCTCGAGACGGCGCACTTCTTGCTGGAGAGAAATAATTTCATGGCGAATTTTGTAATCGCGATAATATGCTCGTCCGTAGCCTACCAATACCAAAATCCCAGCCACAAAAATCACGACCAGAAAAGCACGCGAATTAAAAAACTTAACCAATTTTGATTTCTGTCTGTCGGCCATGTGAATATTGTATCATGAAACCCATCCCTCATTCAAATAGACTCCAAAATCTCCCGCACCGCCATTCGATCGTCCCACGGAACTATTTTTCCGCCCTCGATACACATACCCTGTTCTGAACCCTTGCCGGTGATGAGGACGAGGTCGTTCGGCTCCGCCATTTTCAAAGCTTTTTCAATCGCTTCACGGCGATCGGTGATTTTGAATACATCTTTATTGATTTGTTTGCCAGATTTCAAAACACCCCGTGCCACATCATCAATAATCAACTGTGGGTCATCATCGTATGGATCTTCATTCGTGACGAAAACAACGTCGGCCATATCCCCGATCAATCGACCGAGGGGTTCACGTCGCGCCACATCACGACCACCGCCAGTTGAACCACAGACATGAATAATCCGCTGGTGTGGAACAGTAGAAATCGAACGATATAGCGCCGCGACGGCAATCGGTTCAAAAGCGTAATCTACAATTACTTGAAATCCATGAACGTCCGCTTCGGAAATTTTTTCTAGACGCCCAGGAACGCCATGTAAATGAGAAATATAATTACGAATTTTTTCCATTGGCACACGCAGAGACGAGAGCGCAAGTGCCGCGGCAGTGATATTGTGAACATTGTGTTCACCGAGCAGAGACGCGTGGCATTTTTCTCCGTTTAAACTGAAATCCAAACCGGTGGCTGTGACGGAAACATCCGAATAAATTATCTGTTCGTCGGTATTTTTTATGTCTGCCAAATTATTTTTCTCACCAAAAATTTTCTTCAAATCCAAATCATACTGTAAAAAATCAGCCGCGTGATCACTCGCACCCACAATCCCAATCTTATCAATTCTCTCACCAAACAGCGAGACGAAGCGTTGTAATTTACCCGTCGTCGGTTTGCGGAACAAACCAGCTGTATGCGCAAACAATTTCATTTTGGCTTTTTTGTAATTGGCGAAACCACCGTGCGCTTCAATATGTTCCGGATACAGGTTGGTCAGAATTACCATGTCATATTCCACAAATCGATGCCGATATTGCAAAATTCCCTCGGAAGATGTCTCGACTACAGCAACTTCGACACCTGCCTCGACCATTTCCCGCAATTTACGCTGGATGAAATCGCCACCGATCATTGTCATTTTGTAACTATTGATCTCAGCCATACCGCCAATGTGAAAATCGACCGTCGAAAGCGAGCCGGCCCGGAAACCAGCCTGAATCAACATTTGTCTGATGAAATCTACCGTCGTGGATTTACCGCTCGTCCCAGTGACGCCGATCACGAATAATTCTCGCGATGGATGTCGATACTGCCGCGCCGCTCGAGACGCAATGAAAAAATGCCGCAAATCAAAAACCCAACGCGGAAAAATTTTTCTCAATCCTTTTTTCATTTTCATATACAATACTTTAGATGTGGTTTTGTTTTGTCAAAAAATATTCTATTCCAAACGTAATTTCGCTTCAAATAATATTGTCTCTAATTTGAGCAGAGACTGTTTGGCTTGATCCGCCTTGTTGCGCAAATAACTCGTCAAATTCATTTCCATAATTTCTGCCAAGACATCATCAGCCGTCGTGGCCGCCCGTACCACACTCTGGAGATCACGCCGAGTCGCCGCTCGAATCGCGAAACGCAACATTTCCCCAACCGAATCAGACAGACCGGCCACATAAGTTTCCGAATCAATTCCAAAACCACTGACCTCGCCAATTTTCTCCCCCCTGACAAAAGCCAAAAATATTTTTGCTTCCACATATTCCTCGATCGCCGCCCGATACGCACCTTCGTCGTATGTCCGATCTTCTTTTCCATATTTGGTGGCAATCTCTTTTAATTTATCCTCCACCGCCGTAATTCTTTCGTTAGCTTCGACAATATTGTCCCGATGCAACGCAAAAATTGCCCGTTTGGCATGGTGGAGAGCATCATTCGCGAGACCCATGATGGCGAGCCGAGTCGCCCCATAATCGTTCAAAACCTTGCGGATTTTGGCTAAATGTTTCTGATCTATTGTCATATTTTTATTAATTAAAACCAATTATTCACAGTTGACTTGACTTTGGCCTGAATTCAGTATATCATATACCCCGTACTTTTTGAACGGCCTGGTAGCTCAGCTGGTAGAGCAATTCCCTTTTAAGGAAGCGGTCCTGGGTTCGAATCCCAGCCAGGTCACTACCTGCGAATCACTAGTCTGTGATTTGCGTAATACCTCTACAATTGGCGAAAATTCTGGTGTTCCAAAACTAATTTCGTCGTATGTAGGAGGTCTGGAGAAAACAAGCGAGAACAACGCTTGTTTTTTCTTTATGTTGACAGTAGAATTGACTAATTTGGCAGGGTGTTCGAAAAAAGTTTCGGCAAATTTCGAAAACTCTTCAAAACTCCTCACATTTAACTTTGTTGCTTCTAGTTCCGCAGTCGCTTTTCTGATTTGGTTTTCAATCTCCTCCACCCTTTCCTCAATCCCCTTTATGATGGACGGATTGGAGACTCGAATACAAGTGGCAATAGCCTGATCTCTTTCATCCTCCAATGTTTTGATATTCGTTTCAACTTTGGAAAACGATTGAGAATTATTTTTTTGTTTATTTATCCACTCTGAACGTAAGTATGCTAGCGCTCTGGCTTTCAGTTCTTTCGTAAACACCATACCACTTAAGATGTCCTGCACCTTTGACTCAATCTTTGCAACTGGCACCCCTAAATATTTATGCCCTCGACTGCAATGATAATACGGGAATTTTCCGCCTGATTTTCCTATAGAGAAACTACCCGTAAATGGTTTCTTGCACAAAGGACACATAACGATCTTTTTGTAGGGAAACACGGAAGCATACTTGTTTTTGTGGTCTCTAATCTTTTCCGGATGGTAGTCATATAGGATACCAAGACCACCATCCTCTTTTACCGAAACGAAGACCTTACCTCGATTAGCCTGATTGAAGACATTAACACTCACCAGACCCTCAAATTTGGCCTTTACGGGCTTATAATTACTCCACCTGCGCACAATCACCCCGCAATAGATAGGACGCTGTATTATCCTCTGTAACTGCTTAACATCTAGGGGTACGCCGCCCTTTTCTCCCACCTGTTCAGTGTGTGAGAGATTCCACCTCTTCACAATACGCGATCTGAAACCCATAGCGTTAACCTTGGTCACTATTTCCTCATCAGTGAATTCACCACTCGCTCTCATATTGAACATGGTGAGATAGAAATCTTTACGCATCGGATCTGGAACCATAATATTCTTCTTCCCTCCCTCCATGAATACCTTTTGGTTAATATAACCGTCATTGCTGTCACCAATATGATAACCTTTCTGCACCAGCTCAACCTCTGTCCCAATCATCCGCGTTAGAATATTACGCACTTCATCACCACAAGCGCCAGCCTTCATTGTTTCCGCCATTTCACTAGGTGTATAAACACTCCAATCGTACTCAAATCCCAAATGACTCAACGTATTAACGCGCGCCTGGATAAGGCCATACGAATCAACCAATTCAACCCCCAATTTGGTAAAATGGGTTTTTATTACATTGTACTTGTTACTACCCCCTCTTGTCAGCCGATCAATATCACGAAATATCAAGTAACGAATAGGTTGACCAAATTTTTTGATATACTCGAATATTTCTTCCAAAACTGGACGATCTTCCTTACGCCCAGATGATGAATCACGCCAAACCTTCACCACCTTGATCCCCTTTTTTTCTGCGATACTCCTACACAGCTTTTCCTGAATTTCTATGCTTTCATTCTGCTGTGCCTGTTTTGTCGTTGAAACACGACAATAAATAATCGCTAATTCTTGTGTATTAGACATAGTTTTTGAGTTAAGATTAAACGTTATTATACACCACCATTCCCCAAAAGAAGAGCCTCTTGTTTGTCTTGTTTGTCTTGTTTGTCTTGTTTGTCTTCTTTATCCACATATTCGAGCCACAGATCGAAAACCATACCAGCCAACTGCTTGGCGGCCGAATCAACGAATTCATCGTGGGTAGTCCCATGATATAAATTGTCGGCTGGTATGGAATTCATAACTAGAAATCAATTTGATCAAGAATATCTTCGGAGTCCAATTCAGCATCCTCTGGAGGAGCTTCGCCGGCTTCACTTGCATCATAGCCGTTTACCTCCAAAGAAGATTTGGATCTAACAATGCTTAACTGAGTAGAAGTTGAAGGAATGATTTGATTCATGTTTTCAGCTTTGATCGAAAAATCTTTATTAATGAGCCTTACTGTTCTTTCAGTGCTAGTTCTTTGACCAGTAACTTCAATATTTTTCAACCTAAGCATTGGTTTAACTAAGTTGATTTGCTCGCTTAGCTTATTTGGCTCTTGTGGCCACCATTTGTATGTGCGACCCGGTATAATCTTATTCATAACTGCCACGTCACTCAGAATTTCATACAACGCAGTAGCTGTACCAGACCACTCAGGAGTTTTAGATAAAAATTCCAAAATTGCCGACGCAACGATATTGCTTTGAAGGCCTTTCTCAGTCGTCTCGTTAATATTTTTCCAGTATACCGTCTTAAAATAATCAGGTTTATTCCCCAACGCCTGAGACATGGCCTCGCCATACAGCGCATAATCCGCCATCCTAGGTATATTTGTATCATGATCTATCTCTGGATATTTTTTTAGTGTGGAAGACAATAGCGTCAATATTCCACCCAATATTTTACCTTTCACCTGATCAAATTCCGCCTTTAATGACTTTTCTGACCTTCTATTGTCAGGATCTATCTGTTCCATCTCAACAACGATACTCCTCTCTAACAAATCAGCTTGGCTTGCTGCCAAATTTATACCATTTAACCCGATAACACCTTTGATCGTCCTCATTACGTCCACATCATTAGAATACAGCTCTCTCTGAGTAAAACTCGACTCTGTTATGATCTTAGACAATAGATCAGAAGTATTTCTTCCGAAACCGGAAAGGTTATCGAAAAAAC
>DAOOSC010000032.1:0-10818 GCA_035389585.1 Candidatus Magasanikiibacteriota bacterium | reverse complement strand
ATGGACATCAGTCGATGGGGTTCCAGCATACATCAAAGTGAATGGTACCGACCCTTCGGCGACGCCTGTCGTTGTGAACGATCTCCATTTCCGGTATACACCAAATGCGTATTTTGGACACAATCTTGAAAGACATCTTCGAAGCGATGGTTATTTTTTCAAGGGATTGGCCGAGTATATGCTCGAGGTAGATGATGATGGTCGAGCTTGGTGGGTAGTGCCTGTTTTCGAAACCACAATTGGTTGGAGCGGTAAGGTTATGACCGGCATCATTCAGGTCGACCCAGAAACAGGCTCACATAGTTTCTTTAGTAAGGATGATATCCCCATTTGGATTGATAGAGCCATACCGAAGAGTTTTGTCACTCAGTACATTTCGTATTGGGGCGATCTCAAGGGGGGTTGGTGGAACTCATTTTGGGGAGGAAAAGATCTTGTTGAGCCCGAATACCCCTCTTTGGTGTATGGTGCCGACGGTGAGCCTTACTTTGTGACTGGTATTACATCGACTAATGATGGCGACAAATCCGTTGTGGGTTTTATTTACACAAACTCCCGCACTGGTGTGTCGGTACAATACCATGCCGTCGGTGGCACTGATGAAGCAGTACTTGAGGCTGTCAACAATAAGGTTAATTATCGTAAGTGGCACGGCTCATCTCCCACATTGTACAATTTGTACGGTGTCATGACATCGGTCGTTCCAATTCTCGGCGAGGCGCATACATATCAAGGAGTTGCGCTCGTTAAAATGGGTACCACACTTGAAACTGTGGTCGGAGAAGATTTGGAGAGCGCTCTTCGTGAGTACCAGAAATTGCTTGCTGGCAGTGGGAATTCTGTGGCGCTGGAAAAGGCGCATGGTTCGTCTGAAATAACAAGTGAGGTGTTGCGTGTCTCTTCGGAAGTAATTCAGGGAAATACGACATACTATCTCTATTTGCAGGATCAGCCGACGATTTTCACTGGCGGAGCGACAGAATTGTCCTCCCCATCTCTGACTATTACCCAAGTTGGTGATTTGGTATCGATCACATATGTTCCCTCAGCGGAAGATGTCGAACCAATGCTCAAATTCACCAATCATTCCATCGACTTGGCCGTTTCCTCCCAGCAGATCGTCGTGCGTGAAGCTGAAGATGCTCGTAGGGCAGTGGAACACCTTAAGAAAGATGGCAAGTAGCATTCTGGTGCACCGAGTTCTCGGAGGCATCACGTTCATTTCTCCGCCGTGACAGGGCGGACGACCAATTTCGGCAGGTTTCAGAAACCTGCCATTCCAAAAGATCATCATGATTAGTGGTGATTTTTTGTTTATAAAAACTGGCAAAAACTCCAAAAAACACACACGCATCTTATTGACAGGAATGTCTTTTTTTGATAGGCTATTCGTGTCTTAGGAAAGTAGTCGAAGCCTCACACCATTGTTGGAGTTTGAACTTTTTATTTTGAATACATTAGGAGGTATTGTGATGTGGAAAATTGCATTGGTAATTTTCGTGTCAATTGTGATTTTGGCCGGTCTTATATCTCTTTTCGGAGGCAATCATATTTTTTTACAATGGTGATGTTGTGAACAACAAGAAAAAAAGCACCACCCCCGGATGTGGGAAACGATCAACTTCCCGATGAATGGAAACAGTTTTTGCTATTTATCACTGTGAAGTCGCCACCACCCACACCAATCATTCTCCCTCCTGTCTCAGAACAGTGAGGTGAAAAAGGTAAGTGTCTAAGCCGTCGATGCCACCAGCAATGGTGGTATTTTTTTACCCAAAACACCCCAAAAACTCATATAAACACCCAATATTTGACAAAATCCTCGTTTTGTGCTATACTGACGTCAACAAAATGTTTGGGAAATCGTTTTAAGACAGTTAGATGCCATTATAGGCACATAGTCGGGCCTCGTTTAGAGGCGGTGGTTCCCAAAAACAAGGTCGCATTTTTTAACTAAAAATTTGGGAACTCGTTATGATGAATAGTCAACCGAGGCAAATGTTCGATGTGGATTTGACTTGCGCAGAATGCGGTCAGCACATCTCACAATTGCCATTCCAGCCAACAGGCTCTCGCCCAGTGTATTGCTCACAATGCAATCGCGCTCGCAGACCTGCTCGCCCTTCAAATGGCGGTTTTGGTGGTGGAAATCGCGGACCTCGCCAAATGTTCTCAGTGAACTTGAACTGTGCTGAATGTGGTACAGGGATCAGTGAATTGCCATTCGAACCGAATGGTGATAAGCCAGTTTACTGCTCGAACTGTTTGCGCGCTCGTCGCAATCGTGAATAATTTTTTACGAAAACAAAAAACTCCCTAACGGGGGTTTTTTGGTACTTGATTTTTCGCCAATTTATAGATAGAATTAGTATATGAAGAAAACTAATGAAAAAGTTAAGGTACTCGTCGCCATGTCCGGCGGCGTCGATTCGTCTGTGGCAGCCGCTCTCCTCGTGCAGGCTGGTTTTGATGTTACAGGTGCTTTCATGGTCAATTACTCGACTACCGGTGATGATGGAGCGCTTTGCTGGCGTGCGGACTATGAGGATGCTCTGCGTGTGGCCGCGAAACTCGGCATTCCACTTTTGCGTTGGGATTTCAGGCGTGAGTATTCGGAATTAGTTTTGAAAAAAGTCTATGCGGAATATGACGCTGGACGAACACCGAACCCGGATGTACTCTGTAATGAATTTGTGAAATTTGGTGCGTGGCTTGATCGTGCGCGTGAATTTGGGTTTGATTATTTGGCGACTGGACATTATGCGGAGGTTGGGGTGGTTGGTAAGGGAATTAAAAAAGAATACACACTCGTGACTTCGAAAGATGAGGATAAAGATCAAACATATTTCCTTCATCGTCTGAATCAAGAACAATTAGCACATACGATGTTTCCAATTGGTAAATATACAAAGGACCAAGTGCGTAAATTAGCACGCAAATTTTCTCTCCCGACGGCGGACAAATCGGAAAGTATGGGGATCTGTTTTGTCGGTGAAGTGCCGATGAAAGAATTTTTGCACGGTAAAGTAAAATCCAAACCGGGAAAAGTGGTGGACACTGCGGGTAATCCGATTGGGGAGCATTCCGGCCTCGCGTACTATACGATCGGTCAGCGTCATGGTTTCGTCCAGGCAGGTGGGCGTGGATCGCTTTTTGTTGTGGGTAAAGATTTGCAGAAAAATATTTTGATTGTCGGTCCAGAAGATTCACCCGAAATGTGGCCACGAGAAATGCGCGTGCGCGATTTACATTTGGTCGGTGTATCAGCTCCGAAATTACCCCTGAATTGTGTAGTGCGCCTGCGTCATCGTGCTACGCTCGAGAAGTGCATGGTGAATGTAGTGAAGGGTGAGAAGACCAATGACCTAATCGTAAAATTCGCAAAACCTCTCCGCGCCCCAACCCCAGGGCAGTATGCGGTGTTTTACAAAAAAGGTGTTTGTTTGGGGGGTGGGGTGATTGTTTAATTTATACTATATGAAAATAGGTTTTAACACAGGGCGAACAGATATAATCCCTTTCATGGAAAAAATAAAGGTCTTTTTGGAATTAGGTTGTAATGCGATTGAGTTCAGCATGATGAGTTTTGAGCAAGAAGAAAAATTAAATGAATATTGGGATCAGATTCCATGGGACAGGTTTTCGTATTGTTCTGTGCACGCACTGACACATGAATTAATTTACAAAAACGATGATAAGACTAAGGATTTTTTGACGAGATTACAAGATAAACATAATAAATACGATTTTGATCTAGTTGTAATTCATCCAAATTTGGTGGAAGATTGGGATGTTTTTTCGAATTACAATTTACCGTTTGCTTTTGAGAATATGGATCATAATCAAAATTTCGCGCGTGATGTAAAGGATATGAAGGAGGTTTTTTCTAATGTGGATGCGAAAATGGTGATGGACGTCAATCATTGTTTCACGAACGATCCGACGATGCAACTCGCAAACGATTTTTACGTTGCGTTTGGCCAAAGAATCCAAGAGATCCATTTGAGTGGTTATGAAAAATTTCACGAACCACTGTATTTGACGAAGCAACCGCAAATAATTCATGCTATTCCGGACAAAAACATTCCGATAATCATTGAAAGTACACAAAAATCATTGGATGATATTGTGAATGAGTATAAGTATGTTATGCAAATATTAAAAATTGACTGACGGCAATAAAACAGGTAAACTTGACTGTATAAAAACAAAATTATGAATTCAAACGAACTTCGCTCAAAATATCTCAATTTTTTCAAAAGCAAAGGGCACACAATCATGTCATCGGCTTCACTTATTCCAGAAAACGATCCGACCACGCTTTTTACTAGTGCGGGCATGCAACCGATGATTCCGTATCTGCTCGGCGAGAAACATCCGGCTGGTACGCGGATTTGTGATTCGCAGAAATGTTTTCGCACGCAGGATATTGAAGACGTGGGTGATAATCGCCACACCACATTTTTCGAAATGCTCGGCAACTGGTCGCTCGGTGATTATTTTAAGAAAGAACAAATTACTTGGATGTATGAATTTTTGACGAAAGAGGTTGGACTGGATCCGAAGAATTTGTACGTCACATGTTTTCGTGGCAAAGAAGAAATTGGTATTCCGAAAGATGAAGAATCCGCCAAATTGTGGCAGGATAAATTTGCGTCAGACGGAATCGATGCCCAGATTGTGGATTTTCCAGAGAGAGACGGTTTACAAGGCGGTCGGATATTTTATTATGATGAGAAGAAAAACTGGTGGAGTCGCGCGGGTGTGCCGGAAAAAATGCCGATAGGAGAGCCGGGTGGACCAGATACAGAAATGTTTTGGGATTTTGGGGCAAACCTCGGTATTCATGAGGCGTCCGAGTGGAAGAATGAACCATGCCATGTGAATTGTGATTGTGGACGATTCGTCGAGATTGGCAACAATGTATTCATGGCATACAAAAGGACTGATAAGGGTTTTGAATTTTTGCAAAATAAAAATGTGGACTTCGGTGGTGGTCTCGAGAGAATGGTCGCCGCGTCAAATGGCAATCGTGATATTTTCAGTGCCGATATATTTACGCGAGCGATTGCGAAGATTGAGGGTATCAGTGGGCAGAAGTATGATGCCGACAAAAATGACAAAGTGACTTATGCATTCCGCGTCGTTTTGGATCATGTGCGGGCAGCGACTTTTCTCATCGCTGACGGAGCTGTACCATCGAACAAAGATCAGGGATATTTCACACGTCGTCTGATCCGTCGAGCAGTACGCTACGCGCGAGATCTCGGCGTGCAACAGAATTTCTGTGCAGACGTAGCTGATTCATATATTTCTGTATATGGCGAAGCATATCCTGATTTGGTGAATAAAAAAGAAAAGATTTTGGGTGAACTCACTACCGAAGAAGAAAAATTTAGAAAGACTTTGGAACAGGGAATGAAAGTATTTGAAACAGGCACGGCAAATATGAAAGCGGGAGAAATAATTCCAGCCGTGCAGTCTTTTGATTTGTATCAGTCATATGGATTCCCGCTCGAAATCACAATTGAATTTGCGAAAGAAAAAGGGTTACAAGTCGACACCGCCGGTTTCGAATCCGAAATGAAAAAACACCAAGAACTCTCCCGTTCCGGCGCCGAAGTCAAATTCAAAGGCGGTCTCGCGGACACGAGCGAAATTTCTGTGAAGTACCACACCGCTACACACTTGCTCCACGCCGCTCTCCGTGCTGTGCTCGGTGATCATGTCGAACAGAAGGGGAGTAATATCACAGCCGAACGAATGCGCTTCGATTTCACTCATCCTGCAAAAATGACAGATGAAGAGAAAAAGCGTGTGGAGGATCTCGTCAATTATGCAATTCAAAAAGATTACCCAGTCACATTCGCCGAAATGACGGTCGCTGAAGCAAAAAATCTCGGAGCGATTGGATTGTTCGAGGAAAAATATGGTACACTAGTAAAAGTATATTCCGTAGGTGATCCCGCGCAATCACCACACGCCGAAATCGATTCACCGACTTTCAGTAAAGAAATTTGTGGCGGGCCACACGTCGAACACACTGGTACGCTCGGCAAATTCAAAATTGCCAAAGAAGAGGCGTCATCAGCGGGTATTCGTCGTATAAAAGCGATATTAGAATAAATTTTCACAAACATCATTTTTTGGCATTGATTGGAAATTTGTAATTTGGATTTTGAAATTAAAATCAACATGCTTCGTCGCCCCATCATTCACCTCTGGTCTATGCGTCGCGAATTCGCGAAGTATTTTGTCGTCGGATTTTCTGGCGTTTTTTTGGATATGGGCACTTTGATTTTGTTCAAAGAGAAATTTGGTATGCATCCGACGTTGGCTGTATCGCTGAACGCTTTCATCACTCTCGCATATAACTTCACATTGAATAAATACTGGTCATTTCGCAATCGCGCTATCCCTCACAAACAGATCGTTCGCTATCTGATTCTCGCAGGTGTGAATTACGTCTTCTCAGTCGGCGTCATGCATGTCGGGTCTGATTGGCTCGGGTTTGACTATCGACTAGTCCGATTAGGTACTATCATCATGATGGTTGCCTGGAATTTCTTTTTGTATAAATATTGGGTGTATCGGAGTGAAGAGGGGTGTGTATAACTCCACACACTTGTCAAGTTATGCCAAAATATGACAAAAATAGGCTTAAATTAGCTAAATCAAATAGTATATATCCACAACTGTGGTCCTTGACAGCGGGTTAAAAATAAGGTAAAATATCCGCAACTTAAGGTAAATTTGCCCTCACGGGCCAAATCGATCATGTCAAAAATAGATGTCATGGAGATGCGTGGGACAATTGATGAATTGCTCCCAGGCGCAACCTTTCGAGTCAAACTCGAAAATGGTCACGAAGTGATCGCTCATCTCGCCGGCAAGATGCGAATGAATCGTATCCGTCTCGGCGTCGGAGATGAAGTGAAAGTGGAAATGACTCCATATGACCTTACCAAAGGTCGCATAACTTACAGATATTAGTATCAACCAGTGCGGTGGAGCTCGATCCTTGTTGATTGAGCTACGATATCGCGGCAGTGGTTGGTATTTTTTTGCTTAATTTATCAAATTGGTATTTTTAAAAAACACTATGAAGGTACAAGCTTCAGTCAAGGTGCGCTGTCCGAAGTGTTCGACAGTTCGCCGACGCGGTGTAGTTTTCGTGATTTGCGAAAATCCACGCCACAAACAAAGGCAGGGAAATAAACAACGGACAAAATCCGCTTAATCTAATGAATTTATGCGTGTAGCAGGTATCAATATTCCGAAGGAGAAAAAAGTGTTCGTGTCGCTCACCTATCTCTTCGGCATCGGTCTCACACTGTCGAAGAAAATTTTGGCCGAAGCCAAAATCGACCCAGAAAAACGTGTCAAAGACTTGACACAGGACGAGGAAGATAAAATCCGCATGCTCGTCGAGAAGAAATACAAAACCGAAGGCGATTTGCGTCGAGAAGTCGCGGCCAATATCAAACGTTTGAAAGATATCAAATCTTACCGTGGTATTCGCCATACTAAACATTTGCCATCTCGTGGCCAGCGTACGAAGACCAATTCTCGAACCGTACGCGGCAACAAGCGTAATCTCGCTCCGAGTGGCAAGAAATTAGCTGGACAAAAGACCTAAACCAGATTGCTAATAAATGAAAAATATGGGTAATCAAAAAACAAACGCAACCGCCGCCACATCAGAAGTCAAAAAAGTTGTCAAAAAAGCTAAACCAACCAAGCAGGTCAGTCACGGTCGCGCTTATGTTCAGGCGACTTTCAACAATACTATCGTCACATTAACTGATCCGAATGGTGATGTACTCGGTTGGGCAAGTGCCGGTATGGTCGGCTTCAAAGGGCCGAAGAAAGCAACTCCGTTTGCCGCCAGTCAAGTGGTGAAAAAGGTCGTAGATGCCACCAAAGACTACAATGTCAAAGAGGTGAATGTCTATGTCAAAGGTATCGGTGGTGGACGTGAGGGGGCGATTCGCGCTTTCAACACGAATGGTATCGTCGTACTTTCTGTGAAAGATATCACCCCAATTCCACACAATGGCTGTCGTGCGCCAGGAAAAAGGAGATTGTAATAAACTGATAAAAATATGGGAAGAAATATTGGACCAAAAAATAAACTTTCACGCCGTTTCGGTGTGGATCTCGGCCTCAAGACAAATCCGACCAAAGTGGCTCGTCGTTTGGGTCAAATGCCCGGAGTACATGGACCGAAAAAGAAGCGCAATTCCAAAATGTCGAGTTTTGGTATGCAACTTATTGAAAAACAGAAAGCAAAAATTATTTACGGGTTACGTGAAAAACAATTCACACGCTACGTGAAAGAAGCCACAAAAGAAAAAGGTGATTCAGGTGTCAACCTACAGCTCATGCTCGAGAATCGTCTGGATAATATCGTCTATCGTCTCGGTTTTGCCGATACACGCGCTCAAGCGCGCCAATTCGTTAGTCATGGATTCTTCGACATCAATGGTAAGCGCAACAATATCCCATCACATATTTGTCGTGTGGGCGATGTAATTTCATTGCGCGAGAATAAAGCCAAAAAGAAACTTTTTGAGACTATCACTGACAAGCTCTCTAAAAAAGAAACTCAATCATGGCTTTCTGTCAACCCAACCGCTAAATCCGGCAAGATTTTGGGGAAACCAACCAATGCCGATTTTGAGAAAACATTCGATGTGAAACTCATTATCGAGTTTTATTCAACTCGCTAATTTTTTTCGGCCTGTCCTCTACCATGTGGAGTCAAACATGGGCCATAATTATCAATATCTATGGAAAATATACTTCTACCAACCAACATCGAATTTCTGGACACTGACCAGACCAATGTCGGAAAAGTGATAATCACACCATGCCACCAAGGCTATGGCACAACACTTGGAAACGCTTTACGTCGGGTTTTACTTTCCTCGTTGCCGGGCGCCGCTATTGAGTCAGTCCGGATCAAGGGAGCCTCACATGAGTTTTCCCATATCGATGGGGTGCTCGAAGATGTACTCGAGATCATTCTCAATTTGAAAAAAGTGGCGGTGAAATCACATTCTGATGTTCCGGTGATTCTCACTCTCACAAAAAAAGGCATTGGCGAAGTGACCGTCGCTGATTTCGACAAAAATGCCGATGTCGAGCTGGTCAACCCTGAACAGAGGATTTGCACTGTCACAGATGATAAATTAAAATTTGAAATGGAAGTGACTGTGGGCAAAGGCCGTGGTTATGTACCGGTGGAGGAGAAAGATTCGAAAAATCTCGATCTTGGGACAATACTTATTGATTCTCTCTACACTCCGATTCGCGATGTTGGATACAAAGTCGATTTGACTCGCGTGGGCGATGTCACTGATTTCGAAAAGCTCCTACTTACAATTGAGACCAACGGTACAATCACTCCGAAAGAGGCGGTCGTACAATCTGCCAAAATTTTAATGGACCATCTCACTTTGATTTTGGAGAGAGCGGGAGAATTCGAACCGGTCGTTAAACCCGCAGAAGAGGTCAAAGCTGAAGATGTTGTTTCAGGCGAAGAAGATGAAAATGAAATTTTTGTCAAGCCAATCGCAATTGAAGAAGAAGATGACGATCAAGAAACAGAAAAACCTGCTAAAAAAATCAAGAAAACCAAAAAAACAAAATTAACTGAATAATCCCTATGCGTCACAAAAGTAAAAAATTTACCCTCGGACGTGAACGCAATCTGCGCCTCGCTCTCATGCGCGGTTTGTGCGAAAGTTTGATCAATCATGGATCAATCCGCACCACTCGCGCCAAAGCCCGCGCTCTGCGGTCGACCGTCGAGAGACTTATCACAAAAGCTCGAACTGGTTCGCTCACTGCGAATCGGGAAGCTCATCGTATTTTGTACACAGATAAAGCCGTCAATAAGCTCATGAAAGAAGTCGGTCCGAAGTACAAAGATCGTAATGGCGGTTATACCCGCATTGTGAAACTTGCCCCGCGTGCTAATGATGCGGCCGCAATGGTTAGAATTGAATTAGTCTAGTATGAATAAAGATAAAAAATCTCTATATAAAATAGATCGCAAATTGATTGAAATCGACGCCGCTGGCAAGCCAGTCGGTCGTCTAGCAAGTGTCATTGCAAGTCATTTACGCGGCAAAACAAAGGCCACATTTCAACCACACACGGATTGTGGTGATATGGTGAAGGTGATCAATGTATCCAAGATAATCTTTACCGGTCGCAAAGTGGTTCAAAAAGATTTACTTCACCACTCCATGCACCCAGGCGGTCTGAAACGCACCTCAGTCGAAAAACTCATGAAAGTGAACCCGACAAAGGTCTTGGAACATGCAGTGAATGGTATGTTGCCGAAGAATCGCACTCGCGTGGAAATGATGAAACGTTTGACCTTAATCGCCTAATTTTATGAAAGAAAAAATTACTAAGCCGGCCGAAAATTCCCGCGCTGTTGGTCGTCGTAAAACCGCCTCAGCTCGTGTCCGAATTACTCCGGGCAAAGGCAAAATCGTAATTAACGATCGTCCGCTCGAGAAGTATTTCACAACGGAAGTTTTGCGAAATCGCGCTCTCTCACCACTCGTAGTGACAAGTCGATTGAACACTCTCGATATCACAGTGAAGGTGATCGGTGGAGGATCGTCCTCTCAGGCCGGAGCAGTGCGCCACGGTATTGCGCGCGCTCTCGTCGAGTGGGATGAGACATTGAAACCGACTTTACGCGCGGAAGGATTCATGACTCGCGATCCTCGTGCCAAAGAACGGAAGAAATTCGGTAAGCACAAAGCTCGTCGCGGACATCAGTGGAGAAAACGTTAA
>DAOOSC010000031.1:0-11238 GCA_035389585.1 Candidatus Magasanikiibacteriota bacterium | reverse complement strand
CTAAAGCTGTAGGGCCTCAAAAGCCCTCGGGGGTTCGAATCCCCCCCTCTCCGCCTTCGCTCGCCGAAGCTCCGAAGGAGCATAGGCGAGCACCCCGAAAGATTAACCACCTAACTTCGGCAAATGGAAACCAAAGGGCGAGCTACGGCGGACACAGTCCGCAACAGAAATTGGTTTGTTTCTTTATCAAACCAACTGTGGACACATCAAAAATGAACGAAGAATTTATTATTAATCTCATTAAAAACGATCCATGGCGAATGGACGTTCTTCGAGCTGTCCGATCATTAAATCTTCCTGACTGGCTAATCGGAGCCGGATTCATTCGCAATCCCGTATGGGACGCCCTGCATGGCTTCAATAAGCAGACACCAATTACAGATATCGATGTCGTCTACTTCGACCCCAACGACCAGAGCGAGGATACAGAAAAACGATTCCAAGAAATTCTTTACAAGGAAATCCAAGCTGAGTGGTCAGTCACAAATCAGGCAAGAATGGCAAAATTAAATAATCAAAGTAAAGACTACACCTCCACAACAAACGCAATCGCCCACTGGCCAGAAACCGCCACCGCGATTGGTATTGCTATGCTCACCGATGACTCACTTCGAATCATCGCACCACACGGACTTCAAGATCTTTTTTCTCTAACTGTGCGCATGACACCAGATTTTGGGAGCGGTCGTGTAGTATTTTTAAATAGAGTTCACAAAAAACAATGGCTCTCTAAATGGCCAAAACTTCGACTTCTCAATGAGTAACCCCTAAAAAACTATGTCTAATACCCTTGTCACCTGTTTTGTAAACCCAGATCTCGACGGCACCGCCGGAGCGATCGCTTATGCTGAACTCCTCAACAAAACAAACATTTCAGCAACTGCCGGGATCATCGGACAACCAAGCGAAGAAACAAAATATGTTTTTAATCGTTTCAAATTCAAGGGCCCAAACATAATTTTAAATTCCAATGACTACGAAAAAATTATCCTAGTCGACGCCAGTGTTTTGAGCGGGTTAGAGGACAAAGTGGATCCGAAAAAAGTGATTGAGATTATTGACCACCGAAAAATCAATGACGCCAGGGCATTTACTAACGCAAAAATTCAAATTGAACTAGTCGGTGCCGCCGCCACGCTAGTTGCCGAAAAATTCATACAAACCAATACTCCAATTTCTTTAGAATCCGCCACATTACTCCTATCTGCCATAATTTCAAATACTCTAAATTTCAAAAGTAGCACTACCACCGAACGAGACAGACAGGCATACCAATGGCTAAACACCATAGCTCGATTACCAAAAACCTATTCAAGAGAACTTTTTTTGGCCAAATCAGATTTATCCGAAAATAAATTATTCGAGAGCATTGAAAACGATTTTGCAACATTTACATTTGGAAATACTACGATAGGTATCGCCCAAATCGAAATGATTGGCGGCAAAAACCTGATCGCCGAAAGAGGTGCTGAAATTATAGACCTGTTACAAAAAATGAAGGCCCAAAAAAAATTAAGTCATATTTTTCTTAGCCTCATTGAACTGGAAACTGACTTCAATTACTTCGTCACCGACGATCTGCAAACCCAAAAAATGCTTGAAAAAATATTTTCAATAAAATTTTCAAATAATTATGCCGAAAAACCCGGATTGATCATGCGCAAGCAGATTGCGCCGCTAATAAAAGAAGAGATTGAAAATCACTAATTTCACCCCCGCGCCACCGTATACCCCCACACCTCTCTCGCCCCAGCAATACACAACACCCGCGCCGCCTCCACTATCGTCGTCCCCGTCGTCAAAACATCATCTACCAACAACACTCTTTTATCTCGCACATCTCCATTACACACGAAAGCTTGTGCCAAGTTTTGCAACCTCTCCTCCCGACCTAACCCCGCCTGCCGTGGTGTATTTTTTACCCTTCGCAAACAATTCACCACACACCCCGACGCAGACACGCTGACAATCTGTTCCGCGAAATATTCCGCCTGATTGAAACCCCTCTCGGCATATCGACGACGGTGCAATGGGATAGGCACGACACATTCGAATTGTGAAAAAAAATCCCCCATCGACTGCACCTGCTGACACACCAGACGACCGAGCGAAACCCCAGCTTCATACTGATAGTCGTACTTGTAGGATTTAATCAATTTTCCGACCAACCCCCCTTCGTCATAAATAAACCCCGACACAACACCCGACAACGAAGATGGCTTACACCTATCGCAAACCCTCCCACCCGAAGATACTCTCCGACACAACGGACATAGCTCAATTTTTTGCCAACACAAAAGTTGTGCACATTTTACACACAAGACTCCACCCTCTTGTCCACAGCCCACACAATATGCCGGAAACAATGCCTCCAAAACCACCGACAAAATCCTCCGCCAAAATTTTTGCATAACAAAAAACCGACGCACTCGCGCCGGTCTCAATTTATTTATCCAAATAATACCCTGCCACTTTCCAATCCTCCCCCACTTTTTCCAAATTGACCCGACCGGAGCGATTTTCGTTTCGACTTCCACTTCCATCCGACACTGCCATCTGTGCATCGAAAGCCACCGTCACTTTGGTGGCGGTTTTGTCAGTAATCCGCATCGCCACTACCCGTGTCGTCACTCCTGAGTACTCCGCTTTTTGTTCGATATCTTGAGCAGTGAGCCATTTGGCCATACTTCTCGTCACGAGTGGCAAAACATCACTGATATGTGAATTACCATTTTGATTCGAATAACTCCCATATCTCTCGACGAACATCTGCGTCAGTTGTTTGAAATACACATCCGTCGGTTCACCTTTGGTCACAATAATCGGCGCGCTTGGCTTCACGATACCAGGTGTTACTGGTGCCGGCTGGTTTGAATTTATTTCTTCCGTCGGAGACACGACCGCATTCGACCCCGCTGGCGTCACGTTATGTTTATACACTCGGAAAAAATACAATACGATCCCCAAAATTATCAAAAGTATGGCTACCCCACCGACCAAAAACAGAAGTTTTTTTCTTTCTAAATACATATTATTGATTCATCATTTTTTGTTGATACTCTTTTTTCGCTTTTTCGATTTCGAGCAACTGTTTCGGATCCGAAGTGATCAGTTGATCTTCGGTATATGAAGCCACCACCTTGATCGCCGCATGTTTCAATCCGGCGAAGAAGATCCCTTCACCCACACCGCCCTCGAGTAGGAGATATTTCTCCCCCTGCGTCAACATGAAAGTCTTCTGTACCAAATCAATCGACGCCGAAGATTGTCGGAGAAGTAATTGCAAAGCAGAGTTCGTCACGATCGACATCCCATATGGAGAGCGTAAGAAATCATTAACATCCTGAGTGATAGTCGTCACCCCGAGATAGTATTTACGGCATCGCTTCACGAGCGCGAACATGAATTTCGCTGAATCCTCGTGTTGCATGAGCCACCATGCTTCATCGATGATAAGTAGGCGCTTTTTACGCTCGCTTCGAACTACATTCCAGATATAGTTGACGAGAGTGTAGATCGCCATCGGCCGCAATTCATCTTCGAGATCACGCACGCTGAATACCACCAACTGATTGTTCGTATTCACATTGGTCGGCGAATTGAACAAACCACGGAAAGTACCCTCTGTATATTTGCGTAATTTCAAAACCAAATTTTCCGCGCCTGTCATTCCCTCCATGATCTCGAGCAAATCCTGCATAATCGGTGGATCCACCGTCGCGAGATTTGAATCCGGTGTAATATCTTTCTTCGCATAAGTCTCGAGCAATGCCCGATCCACGATCGAATCTTCCTGAGCAGTCAGACTGCCGAACATAATCCTGATTAGACCTTTCACGGTGATCACTGCGCTCCTGATAATATCCTCTACGCTCACCTGTTGCCCTACCGGACGCGGCAGATCAAATGGGTTGACTTTCGCTTCCGATGCGAGAGAAATATTCACATAAGTACCCCCCACCGCTTCGCAGAGATGATAGTACTCCATTTCTGGATCAATAATAATAATATCCGTCCCCATCATGAGCGAACGCAGAACTTCGAGTTTCACCGCGTATGATTTACCCGCACCAGATGACGCGAACACCACCATGTTGGCATTTTGCAGACTGAAACGATCGAACAGAATCAAACTATTATTATGCCGATTGATCCCGTACAAAATCCCGTTATCACTCGTCAATTCCGAAGAAATGAAAGGGAACGAAGCCGCAATCGGGGAAGAATTCATGTTGAAAGCAATCATGAGTTCATCGATCCCGAGTGGCATAGTCGAAGTGAACCCCTGCTCTGCCTGAAATAATACATGCTTGCTATAGATCAACTGCGAACCGAAAATATTCTCCACTTCCTCAGTCATCCGATCCAACTCCTTCAAATCCTTCGAATAAATCGTCACATAAAAAGCAAATTGGAAAAAATGCTCGATACCCTGCGTCAAATCATCACGCAATTGCTCAATATCACGGAGAGCCGTCTCACGCATCGGATCACGCGGCGCGCCTTTCTCCGCGTCAGATGATAATTGCGCCTCCAAATTACCGACTTTTTTCTTCAGTTGTTTCAAAATAATCGCCGAATTGATCGGATAGAAAAACATGCTGATATCCATCGTCACATTCAAATTCAAAATCGGCGAACTCCACCCGACAGAAATATAGCGCGGATAGGTAATAATATAAATTGTCCGCAAAAACACTTCATCCAACTGAATGAAATTTTTCTCTACTTTGAATGCTGATGGAGCAATCAAATCCCGAATCGCAACCGTACCTTCACGATACACCCGCTCCTCTTCGAGCGTGATCAGCTCAGCATCGACCGCTCGCACCCGCTCTTCGGCGCGCGGATCATGATAGATCTTACCGGTCTTTTTTTCATTTGTTGCTACTGGTTTGAAAGCCATATTAGTTATTTTCAATCTGAATAGACTCCACCGCTTGCATTTGTTCACTGAAACTTATATCCGGATTATACGTCGAATAATACAATTCGATCAACGCCTGCGTATTCAGACGAACAGCTTGGAGCCCCATACTCGAGAGCCCTGACATCACCTGATTCACACGCATTTCGAGATCTTCTTTACGGATCATGAACCGCTCTTCTTTCACCCGCACGCTCATCGCTGGACTGAGAACTTCTTTGAATCTCTTCCAAAAACTTTTTTTCTTATTCGACAACGGATCGAAAGGTACGATCACATAGAACTTCTTCGTCATGATCTGCCCCATCTCCACGAGCTCACCCACGAACGAACGATAGTCCGCAATCTGCGCCCGCAATAATTCATTCGCCTGGCCACGCTCGAGCTCGCCGAGATTATCGAGATATGGCTGAATCTGGAGACGACGCGACTGCACTACGATCTGCAACGGGAAATCCAGACCATTCAGAAAACTCACGTACGAAGAAATCAGCGCCTCTTGTTCCTCTTCGGATTTGAGAGCGAAATTTATACTCGAGACCATGATGGCCGTACGCATCGTGCCGTCCTTCAGCACCACCGTATCTTTTTTTATTTCCGCAATCGGCAAATACGTCTGCGAATTTGGTCTTTTGGTTTTGTTATTTTTTGGCTTCATAATCAAAAATTATCATCTTCAATCCGATAAAAACCTCCAGTATTGACGACCAACGACAAATCCCGAATATGCCCCGCCCCCGCCGTCTTCCTCTCCATCTTCTCGACCACTTCTGCCGGTTTCTCATTGCGTAAATAATTCAATTCTTCATTCGACATACTCTTACTCCAAATCCGCAAGCGTGGTTTACGTGTCGTCTGCAGGACATTCAGGAGGAAATAATGAAAAGTCTGGCCATTTATTTTCACGAACGCGACGATCAATGCTCCCCCATCGAGAAGTACCAGTGTCAAAATCAGCGAAGTAAAATCCGCGAAACGATAGACGAGAAAAGTAATCAGCCCCGCCACGAGTAAAATCAAAAACTGACGTGTCGTAATCGGCCCGAAAATCTTGTCCTCGACATCGATGAATTGTGGCACGACAAACTGTTGCATAACTAATTGGAAATAGATTCATTCAATTCGACTAGCGCGCGAAATTCCGCCAAAGTCAAAATATTTTCCCCACTACCAGACAAAACATCCTCGACAGAACGACGTTCACTCAATGTTTTTCTCACCACATCCACATACTGGCCAAACAGCGGACTCGCTCGCCAACCATCGCGTCCAGCGAGAAACAGAGTGTATGATTCACTACTCAAAGCCGCGAATTTCCCCTGCATCAGACTGAGCGAACCCTCCGTATTCACGGCCATCCGTCGCCAATCACGCAGAGTCATTCCAGCAAATTCATCCACTGGCCCCGTAGTCAATCGCTCGCGCGGTTCGATCGATGGCTTCATGTCGCTAATCTTCGTTTTCGCACCCATCATACCGATAGAGCCCGATGGAGCCGCTGACACGACTGATTTCGGAGCGATCGTCACAGGTGTGGATCGTACCGCCTCAGCCCGCACCATCCGATCTAATTTCTGAACAGGCGTCACCGTATTTTCCATTTTTTTCGGCGGCAAAACTGACTGATTTTGAATTGGTGTCTTCGGTCGTAAATTTTCTGGTAAAACGTGTGTAGCTGTATATGATTTGAAATCCTTCGGCATTTCCGCTCCAACCTTCACCATGAGCAAACTTACCTGTTCCTCACTGAGACCGAGCCCACCATTCGCAATCGGTCGAGTCGCGTATTCTATCGCCGTATTTCGATCACGCGCCCCGCTAATTACCGATGACACGAGATTGACCATACGCGATCGCACACCATCAGGTATCGAGAAATTCATCCCCCCGACCACCCTCTCCGCCCGTTTCCTCATATCCTCCACCAGATTCGAACCTTGTTCATTTTTCTGACTTCCTGGAGATGATTTCTCTGCGAGTGGTGAAGAATAGTCCTCACGAGACCACTGTTTCGGTTTGTTTTCCACTGGCCGAACTGGCAGACGTACTGGTGGTCTCTGCACCACCACTCTCTCCTCACTCTTAGCGACAGCCTCCGCTTCATTTACAAACGCTTTCACGACCGGAGTCGAAGTTGCTACTGATTCATTTTGGATTTTTGCCGGCAGATTATTCTCTAGCACCACAGACGCGGGTGCTGGTGCGGTGGTGGGGACCGGTGCTGAATTTTTTTTCTGTGCCAATTCCGCTTGATATTTTTTGAAATCAGACAAGGACATCTTCACGGTCGTACCGTCAGATTTCTTCACGCTGATCATTGTTTGTTTCACATCACTCATATTTTATTCTTTCCATTCGAATTTACCGGTGGATTCGTTGAAATAATAGAGGTCGCGGATTGAATCATCATCGTATTGACGGGCTAATTCATCCAATCTTTCCAAAACTTTCTCTACCTCAATAAACTGACCGTCTTCACCCCTCACAAATTCTTCCTCAAGCGACAAAATTATGAAATTATAAAGCTCTTCACCTTCCATTTCTCCACTCTCCCTTGTTAGTCGACTTTCTACAATATCCCGCTCCCCATCTTCTTCATTTTGCGCTTCAGCCACCACAGGATTTTCATATTTCTCTGGGTGTGCCCACAGATCACACACATACCAGATCTTATCATTCTCCACACCCAAAAGAAAATTTGCAAACCCTATCAACATTCGAGCGATATTCTCAGCACTCTCCAAAAAAATCACATTTGTGTCCACAGGTACACCGATTGTGAGAATCTTCTCCAGTCTCGCCTGAAAACCAGCGGTTTCCATAGAGTCCCCACGTGAATTATTTCTCTGTACATCCACCATGAGTTCTCTCATGAGATAATCCTTATCACCATTTTTACCAATCAGAGCTTCAGAGCTGATTACCGCTTGTTTAATTTTTGAATATAAACCTTCCAAGTCTTTCTGACTATATGACCTAAACCATAAAAAAGACATCGTTTTATCGATCAGATCATAACCATTCATCGCCGCCACCGGCACCTGTCGAGCGAATATTTCACTATCCACACTGTCATGATCTTGATCGTTCAAATTTAACCAACACCAATTAACATATAAGTAGAAAAAATCATAGTAATTAATCGAATCAAAAGAGTGCCCACTGTTCAAGAATTTTTCTTTCAATTCGTGGCCAAAATTATTCCGTTCCAGAAAATCCAAACCACGATAAGACTTATGAATCTTAAAAATATTCTCCTGAGACATCCTTTCACCAAGCAAAATACTTTCCATACGACTAATTTTAACTTTCCATTTTACTTTTAAAATTAAACACTGAAAAAACACTTACACAACTTCACGAAACATTAACCACCGATAATTCTATCATGGTACAATATGCGCTCTAATATAGCCCTCGAGCTCCCTCTTAATCGCCGCATTCATCTTCTTTGATTCTGCCAAACGATTCAAAATCAATGGGAGAGCCTTACTATCCACGTTGTTATTAAAAACGACCTCATACACACTATTCCTTTCTCCACTGCTTTTGGCATTGTTTAGAGCGACAACCAATGATTCAATTACATTCTGATCCACCCTACCAACATTGTTAGACGTGAGACCAGAAAACATTTTTCCAATCATTTCCTGCGTTTTTTGTGAAAAAATTCTAAATTCACCATTAATATAATCCATACTCCCAAAAACCCCCTCGCCTCCGCCATATTTAGCTTGGGAAATAGCCCACTCTCTTTTGTTATCCAAATACCTCGCACCCTCACCAGAAGGATCTGTAAGATCCGTCGGCAAAGCTTTACCGTCCTTATTGATCATAAATACACCAGCATCTCCCGCGGATCCTTTTTCCGCCTCTTTATTCAAAGAGTCCACGAGATGTTCCGTAAACGCCTTGCCTTTTAAGGCCTCCAATTTACTCCACGCGTCAGCAACATGTGCTTTTGTGGGTACAACAAGCTCACCTAACAAACTGGATAGTTCCAAAGCTTGTTTTTTAACTAAATTTTTTTCCGTTGGTTCATTAGTATATGAAAATACTTTTTTATATAGTCTCAACCTAATATCATCTCCACCTGCCAACGCTTCAAAAGCCTCGTTACGCGTAGCCCCCGTAAACTGTTGCCCTCTCGCCATTGCCCCAACTCGCAGATCCGCCAGATCCTTCTGGGCCTCAGATCTTTGAGAATTTAAACGATCTCTGTCTTCTGCTGACGTACTGGGGTCATCAATCAATTTCTTCATTTTTACTATTTCTGACGCAAACAGTCCTGCCCGAGATTTCACCTTATCGAAACCACCGGCAAGCATACGATCCTCTCTAATTTTATCATATCGTGCATTAGTCTCATCAAAATATTCAGTGGTTTTAACACCAGTCTTCGCAAAACGAGCTTCGTCCTTAGCTTTGGCCTCAGACAAATCACGATCCTTTTGATAGTTAAACTTGTCTTGCGCCAACTCAGCCTTAACTTTATCCAGCTCCCCAATCAACGGCACCCCTTCAGCTGAAGTGACAAAATCTTTTTGAGCCTTAAACCTACGCCCCTCATCCCCCTGTCCTACCACATCTTTATATACAGATGATTCTGCCTGAGTTTTAGCCAGTTTCTGTTGACGAACAGCAAAGGCTTGTAAATCAGCCATTCGCCTTGTCTCTTCCACTGTTCTATCATTTTTTGCAACAAGACGTTTCAGTTCCAAAAGCATATCTGCTTCTGTTTTTGATCCAGCCCTATCCCTATCCGCTTGCAACTGATTGATTGCCGTTTGCGCCATTATCAGAGCCTCTTTTCCTTTTGCAATAGATGCTTCTTTACCTTGAAATTTCTCTGCATCTTTTTTCTCCTCATCATCCGTAATAGTGGATGGATCCCTTTGCCAATCTCTCAATTGTTCACCTTTTTGTGTTTCTTTCATTTGGTTCAAACCAACTTTTATCTGATCCGCCTTAATCCCCGCCTGCATAATAGTTTTCTGCCATTCTTTCATTTGCTCTGAATCACCTGCATATTTTGAATCAACTTTTTCACCCAACAACACCTGTTCTCTTTCGGCATACTTTTGCTCACCCTTTACTTTCTTTCTTTCTTCAGTTTTCTGTGTCTTTACTCGCATCGTCAACACTCGATCACCGCCTTTAGTACTACTCGTACTTAACAAGTTCTCATGTTGTTTGGCCGCTTCCTCACCAATATCTTTCCAGTTTTCAGCTTTTTTGTCAGCAAACTTGCCTGACTGAATAGCCGAACTCAAAGCCCAGCGCCAAGCCTTTCCTATACCACCCTTTTCTTTCCCTTTTCTATCTAGAGCTTCCGCCCCACTATCCCTCCACATGTTAAACCTCTCTTTGTAATCCTTCGCTTTCCCAGCAATTACTGTACCACGCCTTTTCCACGCATTTCCACCCACCAACGGTACATTCTTCGCCACCCCCTTCGTCACTGCAAGTCCCAACCTCCCCGTCCCCACCGCCGCCTTCTTCCCCAAATTCGCCGCCCCACGCACCGCCGCCCTACCGAGCGCATAACCCGAAGCAATCTTCACGGCACTGGTCGCGAAATTCACCGCACTGCCGAGGAGACTGCCACCGACCACGCCTAATTGCTGTGTGATCTGAATACCAATAAACAGAAAAACTACCGCCACCGCGAAGTTCGACATATTCTCCCATGTACTCACTCTCGATATAGAGACCGCCATCGGTGCCGCCTCGGTGAGCGTCGTATTATCTACCACGATTCCGATACTTCGGATCATATTGCCCGTCCCCATAGTCGCGAAGGCGAGCCACAGGAAAAACACCATTACCGGTGCGACCACCACATGTTTACCGAATTTGTCCCACCACTGAGACGCGTATGACTGTGTCTGTGGGATGACCCCGAGAATATATGCGAGCGGAGAGAGAATGATGAGTGCCCAAAGTATGACCATGCGAGCAATCATGACTATCATATACACCCCGATCGTCAGGAGAGCGAGGAGGCTGAACATGAAGGACATCAGCGTCGCCGCGAAGATGGTCAGCACCATATCCGCACCCTCGCTCTGACCCTGTGTCAACATCGTCATCATATTGTCAAGCCCGAACATTTTGATGAGATTGCCTCCGGCCGTCGCCATGATCGCATTCGCGAAAGTAATCGTGAAAACATGCGCCGCATCGATGATGAGCTGACAAATCGTATTCGAGAAATTGATGAGGATGGAGGAAATGATGAGCTTCCCCAGTAATTTCTTGTATTCATAGCTCTCAATCCCGAGAATTGTTCCGAAAGCGATGAGGAGAAG
>DAOOSC010000030.1:0-11265 GCA_035389585.1 Candidatus Magasanikiibacteriota bacterium | reverse complement strand
TTAGAAATCAAATCGAGGATCTTAGTGTGTTGCTGTGCAAGCCAACACACTAAGACTCGAGTGCTTTCCGCCATGTGGCGGAATATTTACCCGTTTCATTCAGCCGGGACAGCTATATCCATGTTCATGCGTTGCATGGAGTCGCGAGCTGACTTTTTACGCTTGTGTCAGTCACAAGTTTCGTTGTCGACTTCCGGCTTTCTGTGAACCACCCACCGTGTAAGCCGTAACACGATAAGCGTTGTCGGGAAATCCGCTAGCGCGCCATCAGCGTCTCGAACGCCCGCTGGGCCTCGGCGAAGTCGAGCTCCTGGCCGCGAGGGCTGCCGGCGATGCCGGGGTGGCCACCGGCGAGCTCGCCCCAGAGCTCCTGGACGAACGTCTTGGCGATGATGCCCACGGAGTCGTCCGCGCGGGAGACCGTGACGGCCTTGAACTTCTCCCCGTACCCGACGACGACGTCAGCGGGGGAACCGTTCTCCATATAGTAGAGGTGGTTCACGAAGTTGTCGGACCGCCGCAGCACCACGCGCAGGCCGGACTCGCTCACGCCGTCGCGGACGAAGGACTCGGTCTTGATGGCCTCTTCCTTCTCCAGGAAGTCCTGGCCGCGGATCACAGCGTCGGCACTGTTGCCCAGGATCGCCTTGAGCTCCTCGACTGCCCTCATTACGAACTCCGTGCAGTCGGTGGCCGAGCCGTCCCGGGACGGGAACAGGCGGTTGACCTGCGACCATGCCCAGAACGAGGCGAGGAGCACGTGGGTGGCAGTGTTGTAGGTGGGGCACTCGCGGATCCGGTGTGGACCCTTGGTGTCCACCCACTCGGCCATCTCCCAGAAGCCGGGCTCGAGGGGCTCGGGCTTGATGCCGAGGAGCGCCGCGATGCCACCGAGGGTGTCGAGGTCGAAGTGGCTGATGCCGATGATCTCGATGTCCTGACGGACGCTGTCGAAGCGGTCGTTGGAGAGCGAGCACGGGCAGGGACGCTCCGTGCGGACGTGGTGGTTGAGCGTGAGCAAGTCGCTCGAGCTCACCACCTCGCGGCTCCCGTACTCGGTCTCGACCACGGCGGCGGTCTTGTTGGCGATGGTGGCGGAGAGGTTGTCGGGGTTGCTGCTGATGACGATCTTTTTCATGTCTTTCTCCTTTTTGAACTAGTCGGATCTTTCACCGACCTTCTTCTCATTTTCCCCACATCGTGCGGGAGGGATGAGTCCCCGTCTCTCTCAGACAAACTTCGGTCTACTGCATAAACCAAACTTTGCCCAAGACAGACTTTTTTGTATTTTGTAAAGAACTACTTACTGTCTTATTAATTACCTCCTCAAACCCACCTCATACGCCTCCCCTGCAATCTCACCCTGCCTCTCCGCTTCAGTCTCTATCCTATCAATTTGTCTTTCTGATTTATTTCGTAGTGCCATTGCCGCTGTCCGTCTCTCATCTTCTGCCAATGCCATGTAGCGCGCTTTCACTTCATCACTCTCCGCGGTTTTTCTCACGAATCCGCCTTGTGGTGACTTTTTGAATTCACTTACGAATTGTGGCGGTAGGTCTTCCAACTCTTTGAATTGTGGAGATTCACTGCCAGTATTCGGATTATATGTAATGTATTTTTCAGGATGAAATTCTAACATATTTTTTGATTATTATATTCTCTGTAATACAGAGTGTCCCGGTCATATAGAGATCACTTTCGATCACCCTATATGGCAGGACGCACTCGGTACTACTAGATCTCTCGTAGATCTGGTAGGAATATCGCGAGCGGATCGGATCGCCTCGCGGCGACATAATCCATTATCTCCATATTCACTCTGATACTAGATCGGAGCTTGTTCCTATTTTCATAATCAAATGAAATTAGGTAGTACGAGATGGCTGTCCCATCTACCACACAAGCATGGGTGGTAGACAGAAATAGCCGAAGTCTCAAATCGCCGATGAGAATCTCTCTTCGGCCGCCGAAGCTCCTCAGAGCGTAGGCGGCCTAGATTGTTGCAAGAAGCAACATTCTCTCACATAGGCCATCTGAGATGAATTGAAATGAACATTGTTTGGTCAAAGGAAAACCACTTGGGTTTATTTCGACCGAAGAGATGTCGTACTGTGGCCGGTTATCACATAGGATATTTGGCCCGACGGCTCTCTCTTCGGCAGAAACAAAAACTCTCACCTGACTAAGGAGAGATCTGAAAAAACTCGTATATATGTATATGTTGATCGGTGTTCAAATATGCTCTCTCCAACAATTTGAACAGTTTAGTTTTAATGCACCGGGAGTTGGTTATATTAGTTTCACATCCTCTCTCCTCATAGGAAACTAGCATCACCAACCTGCCGTTACCCTCTAACTTTGTGTCCACCCGCACCTCTCTCGAGTGCAAGCTCTGTCGTCCGTTAAAGGTTTAATGTTCTAAAGGTACTTGTTAGGCTGTCCTTTCGGATTCATCAGCTTAACGAAACAGTATATCACGAATTATGAAATATGTCAAGAGTATTGTGGAGGTTTAACTTGACACGGTTTGAATTGGGCTTAATTTAGCGCCGTATTGATTATGTAAATATGTATAGTGACTACTTGACAATCAATCAGGGGTGTGGTATAATAGGGCTATAATGAGCCTAAAAATACATCTATGAGCACGATCACAGATTCTCTAATAAAAGCCGGATTTGAGCCAAGTGTAGCGGAAATTTACACAATTCTCACCCAGTCGGGCGAGCTCGCGGTAGGGCAGATAGTCGAGCGGAGTCACCTCTCCCGCGCCGGCGCCTATGACGCCCTGAATATCCTCCTCGCCCAGGGGTACTTGGAGTATAGGAAGGAAGGCCGTAATGCCTATTACAAACCCGTCCACCCCGACAAGCTTTTTGGCTTAGTTGAGGAAAAAAAGCGCGAAACCGCCCTCCTCGAGACCGAAGTCCGAGACACTATCAAAACCCTGACCGGCGCCTACAACCTATCACAAAACAGACCGGGGGTGCGGTTTTTCGAAGGAAAGGCTGGTTTTCGTGACGCGGTATTCGATAGCTTGTCCGCTACCGAACCGATCTATTCGTATGTCGACGTGGAAGCAATCAATGAAGAAGCGGGCGCAATCAACCGTGAATACGTGAAGGCCCGCATCGCCAAAGGTATCGACAAAAAAATTCTTCTGCTCGACACACCCGAATCGCGTGAACTGGTACGCACGCAGGGCACGCACCACACTGAGTATCGTTTCCTACCCGCCGACTTCAAACAATTTCATACGGGTGTGGAAATTTACAATAACAAAGTTGTGTTTCTAAATTTAACGGAAAAAAGTATTATCGCCTTCCTCATCAATGATCCGGGAATATATTTGCTCCACCGACATATTTTCGAATCACAGTGGAACAATGCAAAACAAATCTCTCCTGTCTAGGAGAGATTTTTATTCATTCACAGCCTTGCGTCTTTCTTCTCTTGGCATGCCCTCAGTTTTCTGTTTCGTCTTATCCAATTCGAATACATAATACCTCTCATCCTTATTTTTCGGAGCGAAGAAGTGTCTCGTCCCGACATACCCAGCCTCCACTAGTCCATCGACCGCTCCGACTAATATCGCACGCTCTTTTGTCGGATTAAATTTCAAAACAATTACGTTGTGTCCGATCAACTCCCGCCAATTACGCGCGCCATCACTCGTCGCGAGCGACATCAATGTCTCTTTCGACGAACCGCGACTCGCGAACTGTGCATTTTTTCTTCGGTCACACTCGAGGACGAGCTCACTTAATCCGGTCTTTTTGTCATGCGACACACCGGTGATATTGAAACCAATCTCTTCCACATATTCTGGCGCCTTTTCTTGAAAAGGAAATACCGATGCCTCCACCACACTCTTTTCTGTCTCAGCAACAAGCACATTTCTCACCATCATCTCTCCAATAGCCGAACCGCTATACTTCGAATCGACATTGAATGACGCCACATGCCTTTTCCCTTCACTATCTGCTTCGTCGAAACGCATGAATGAAATAATTTTCCCGTCTCTGCGCAAAATGTAAAAATCAATTTTACTGGCACCGTTCAGAACTGACTCAAATTTTTCGACAACCTCTTTCCCCCCATCACGTGACAACCAGTTCTTTTTTGCAATTTCTACCATCTCGCTCTTATCTCTGTCGGACAACCAAGCCTGTGGCGTACGCTGTAAATCCAACCCGCGCATTTCTTTTATATCGATACTCGGATTTTCTTTGAAAAGAGTTTTGAAGGTGGCGCCGAAAATTACTGCATCGGCCTCAACTTTTTCTAGCCTGTCAATAATTTCTTTTTGTTTTTCATTGCTTTCGAGTTCTGCTTCACTATATTGAGCAAAACTTTCTAATAAAACATTACCTCGATGTAATACAGCCTGTGTTATTTTCAGCAAATCACTCTCTTGAACTTTATCACCAAAATTATCCTTGACATACCCCCTCAAATCATCCGTCATCTTTACTATATCACCATACTTTGAAAAAATATTTTTGATCGCCTCACTCGACAATTTTTCCAGAAGATCTAAAATAATCTCACCAAACTTTTTATCCTCAGCACAACTTAAAAATGAGACCACTATGTCGTAGCGTGATTCAGGACTATCTTGTAACACTTTTTGCAGTCTACTGAAATTTCCACCTTGTGGATCCGCCAAAAATTCCAACAGTCTAATTTGAGCACGCAGAGGGAGGTCACGCAATGAAATCCCAAGGTCTTTTTCAATCCCGACCCTCATTGCGGGATTGTGCAAATGTTGCATGAGTAATGGCAACTCCGTACCATCACCACCAAAAGGATTAACACCCTGATCCTTTGGAAGATCATCATACTCATGAAATGAAACAGGTGTCTTTCTTTCTTCGATCTCTTCTGCCCACGACAACACTTTCCTTTTTATATCTTGAAAAAGTTTCAAGCCGCTTTGATCAATTCTAGTAAATAATTTTTGTAAAGTTAATTTTAATTTACTACTATTTTTTGGTGTAAACAAATAATCTATAATAGTTTTCCATTCTTTCTCTGAAAAAAAATCTGAAACATTAAACAAGGCGGTAGCCATCCTTTCGGTATCACTCGGGGCAATGTCTGGATTTTCTCGCTGTAGATTTTCTAAAATTATGTCCAAAGTCGCTTCAAAATTGTCATACCCGACAAGTTGTTCTATTTGATAAGAAGAAAATGTTAGTGCCAAATTATATGTTCTCGCAGTATTATCCATTTCACCTTCACTTTCCTTTCTCTGATTATACCCATAATACCGCGCCGTGTTACTGTGATCTAATATCGCAATAGCGTCACTTGCCACGCGTAAAATTTTTCCACCCTGTGATAATTTTACATCGGATGAAATACATGATCTTAGACGCAATGACTCACCTACTAATTTTCTGTCCAAATCTTCGCTGAGACGACTATTAGCTCTGTCTCCACGAAATTGAAAAATACTGACACTTGGATCATCCCATTCACTATCAATTCTCTGTTCGGCATTACTAATTGCATACCCTACCAATGCACACGGATACGCATCTGATAATTTTTGAAGTAGACCGGCGACCTTTTCGAGAGCAGCCTCAGCCCACTCGCCGTTGGCAATCGAATGCGCGCCGACACTTTGTAAGAAGTCGACCGCGTCCAAGACTTCGGAGACTGGCTTATTTTCCCACTTTTTAAATATTAATTCTACAACCTTATCACCACCATATGCCAGTTCATATACCAATTTGCCAACCATATTACTTCCGAACCACCCTTGTACTTCTGGCACCCTGGTTGCCATCGATCCCAAGGAGAACAATTCATCGATACCTGTATGATTAGAAATGTTTGGACTCCAAGAAAATAAACCATCATTAACCTCGACGATAAATTCTTTGAGCCTAATCCTTTCATCCTCATCCTTTGAATTTCTCTTCAGCTTAATGAAGTTCACCATTTCCTCCAAAAACAAAGCAGTTGCCCTACAATAATTCTTTGGCAACAACCCCTTTGAAACTTTTTCTTCCTCACCTGACACCTTCGCTATATACATTTCTGTCTTATTTTCGAACGCTTTTCGACCTGGGTTGAAGCTTACCAACTGATTATAAATATTTTCAATGTATTCACCAAAAACACGACGCATTTCTGCTTCGCCTCTGCCCACTTCCTCAAACCCCGACCCTTTCCCACTCTCATTTTTTGGGATCGATATATCATGGTAGGAAGATTCCGATTTTCTTTCCATATTACGAATTTAATCACCCCTATTTTACCCCAAAAAACCTCAAAAAGCAAAAAAGTGGATAATTGGTCTTGACAAAACCAGTATTTTTTGGTATTCTTAACTTATGGACAATGTGGCCATTAAATTTGGCTCAAATATCGTCTTCGCAAAATAAAGTTCCGGTTTTCCGGGATTTTATTTTTGTGATATAATGTTTTTCGGTGGACTTGTGGGCCTGTAGTTTAGTGGCAAAACATTGTCCTGCGAAGACGAAGTCACGGGTTCGATCCCCGTCTGGTCCACCACCCGAACAACCCTCAAACGAGGGTTGTTTTGTGTATTCAATAAGACCCTAGAGTTATTGCCCAAAAAAATTAAAAGGTGGATAAACATCTTGTATTCGTTTTTTTTGTGACATAATATGTTCATTATTAATTAAATTCATATTTTATGAATAATCCTTCAGAGCAGAAGGGCGAAATGATGGAAAAAACAGCAGATGTAATGGAAATGATTAAGGGTCGAGTCAGTGTGGGAAGCTACTTCGACCGTAACGATGCCCTAAAAATTCTTGAAGTGTGGGACATGCTTGATGCGGATGTAAAACAATTACTCGCATCCTTTGACCATATAGCAGGGGAACTACTGATGAGAAAACTAAATATTACAAAAAAGTAGTTTGAATAGCGGTGTATACGACGATGACAAAAAGACTGTTTTAATAACGATCTTTTTCGTATATGCTAATAAAAAAATCCTAGGTTGTTACTCCTAGAATTTTTTCATTCAATTATATTTTACCGATCTCTCTTCACAAATCCACCCGATCGACCACCATTGAAACCACCCTGTCTCGGACCGCGGTCACCGCGATCAAATGCTGGTGGAGGTGTCCAACCTTCTGGCTTCGGCAAAAGCTCTTTCATGGTCAAGTTGACACGACCGAGATTGTCAATTTCTTTCACTTTCACCTTCACCACATCACCGAGTTTCAATACATCGGCAGGACGATTCGTACGTGTCCAAGCGATTTCACTCACATGCACGAGGCCATCTTTATTCGGAGTGAGTTGGACGAAAGCACCGAAGTCTTCGAGACGAACGACCGCTCCGTCAAATATTTCCCCCGCTTGAATCTCACGTGTAATATCGTTGATAATTTTCAAAGCCTTTTCGAGGCCAGCCGCATCGCTCGATGTCACCATCACGCGACCATCCTGTTCGATATCGATCTGCACACCAGTGTCTTCGATAATTTTATTGATTACCTTACCACCCGAACCGATGACATCGCGAATCTTTTCTGGATCGATCTTGATCGTCACGATGCGTGGTGCATATTTGGATAATTCAGTACGTGGAGTGGCGATCACCTTACTCATCTCAGCGAGAATGAATTTGCGTGCCTCGAAAGCCTGTTTGATTGTTTGTTCGACGATCTCGAGTGAGAGACCGCGTGTCTTCGTATCCATTTGAATAGCAGTGATACCGTCGATTGTTCCGGCAATTTTGAAATCCATTCCGCCTTTACCATCTTCTACATCCTGCAAGTCAGTCAAAACCTTGAAACGTCCAGATTCATCAGACGCTAGACCCATAGCGATTCCTGCCACCGGCTTTTTGATTGGTACACCTGTCGCCATGAGCGAGAGAGTACTGCCACAAGTCGAAGCCATTGAACTCGAACCATTTGAACCGAGGACTTCCGACACCACGCGAATGGCATATGGGAAATCTTCTTCGGCTGGCAAAACCGGCTCCAGTGCTCGTTCTGCGAGTGCGCCGTGACCAATGGCACGACGACCTGGTGAACCGACACGTCCACATTCTCCGTATGTATATGGTGCATCGTTATAGTGGTGCATGTAGCGTTTCTTGCCATCTTCTTCCATTGTATCGAGGGTCTGTACATCGCCCGGAGATCCGAGTGTGACGACCGAGAGGACCTGAGTATCGCCACGCATGAACATGGCTGAACCATGGACGCGCGGTAATAGATCCACATCGATATTTAATGGCCGAATATCTGTCAGTGAACGATTATCAAGTCTCTGACCCTTGTCCAAAATCCTTTTTGAAATGGCATCACCGATCATCATCTTCAAACTATTCAAAGCGACTGGCCAGAATTCTTCCGGAATCTGTTTTTCTGTATAGATTTTCTTTATTGCATCTTCGACTTCATGAATCATGTCATTTCTCTCGAGACGACTCATGCGTGGACGAGCAAAAATCACATCATCAGCATGATCTGCGATATATTCGCGTGCGATACGGCGCACTTCTTCACGCATTTTGTCTGCCTCACCTACTTCAGTTGTCTTCTTTGTCAAATCCATTTTCTCTTTTCCAATCTCAGCCGTAATTTTACTGATCAAATCAATAACCGGTTTCAATTCATTCAAACCCCACTTCATCGCCGCATACATGTCGGCTTCGTTCACTTCTTTTGCACCCGCCTCAGTCATGATGAGACTTTCTGGTGTACCAGCGACGATCAAATCCAAATCAGATTCCGTAAGCTGACTTGTAGTCGCGTTCAATACGAGTTGTCCGTTGATCCGGCCGATACGAGCACCAGCCACAGGACCAGCCCATGGAATTGGTGACAATGCGAGCGCACAGGAAGCCGCCAAAAGACCGGTCAAAGCTGAATCATTTTCGCCGTCGACAGAAAGAGGTGTCAAAATTACTTGCACGTCATTGCGAATCGAGTCATCGAAAAGTGGACGAATAGTGCGGTCGATGATACGACCATTGAGGATTGACTCATCACTTGGGCGACCTTCGCGTTTGATGAATCGAGAGCCTTTGATTTTGCCCGCGGCGTATAATTTCTCTTCGAAATCGACAGTGAGCGGGAAATAGTCGAGTTCGTCACGACGGCGCTCGGAACGCATGACTGTCGCCATGACCATAGTGTCACCATATCGAGCGGTGACTGTCTGAGCCGTGAGGAGGGCAAGTCTGCCGACCTCAAAAGTGAGGGTTCTACCGCCCCACTCAATGGACCAATTTTTTATATCCATACATTTATTATATGGCTCGCGAGGAAACTCCAGATCCTTTTGTGGGACCTATGTGTCTCCCAACGAGCCTGATTAAATTAATTATTTTTTATAAGGTGCTGACGGAGCGGAAACTTTCGTCTGTGGTTTCTCATTTCGAACCGGTTTCTGTCGATCGAAAATCAGGAACTTCGCCAAATCTTCAGAAAGATTGATGAAATCATCCGTCGCTTCAACCAATTTTGAAGAAGTTGTCTCCCCAAATGCGACCACTTCGACTTGTTTGCCTGAACTTTTCTGTAAATACTCGACGAGTGGTAAATAGTCACCATCGCCAGACACAATCACGATCGCATCGAGCGTCGGTGCGAGACGAATAGCATCGACCGCGAGACCCACGTCCCAATCGGCTTTTTTCATACCGGTCGAGAAGATTTGCAAGTCTTTTTCACGGGTTTCAATACCTAAATTATATAACGCTTCGAAAAAAGGCTGTTCTTCTTTGGATTCTGTACGAACCACATAGGCGATAGCGCGAATCAATTTACGACCAGCCACCGCTTCTTTCACAATATTGCCAAAATTGACTTTGCGACCATAGATATTTTTGGCACTATAATACAAATTCTGTACATCGATAAACACCCCGACGCGTTGTTCGGGGTGTTTCAACGGATGTTGATTATTATTCTTGGTGAGCATCTTTTTCTTCATTAATATCGTCAATTTCTACCTCCACAGCCGCTTCTTTCAAAAAGGCCTTAGCTTGTTTTAATTTGAGTTTTTTCACTAATTGTTCGTACGAAACTGCGTTGTCTTTTTTCAAATAGCGGAGCAAACGGCGTCTTTCACCTACTTTGCGGAGCAAACCGCGACGAGATGAATGATCCTTCGGATGTGACTTCAAGTGCTCAGCGAGCTCATCGATCTCGGACGAGAGGATAGCGATCTGAACCTCACTTGAACCAGTGTCTCCAGCATGTGTCTGGAACTTTTTAATTATCTGCTGTTTCTTCTCTTTTGCGAGCATACATGCCTAATATTTATCGGGCCATGGGCCAGCATGTAGGCCCCGAATGGGGTCCAAAAGCCGAGGTCCGAACTCCCCAGGATGGCTGAGGAAGTGATTAATACGGGGTGAAGTATACCTTAGTTTATAAAAATTGTCAAGTTATTCCGAAACCCTCAATCATCATGGGGAAATAAAAAAAGGGGTACCCTCGGGTACCCAAACTATCTCTGCCGCACAAATCTACTTCAAAACCTCAAAAGAACCCCGCAGTCCAATTTCCAAGCATCGCTATCCGACGGCGTACCCGCAAACCCCAAGAAAAAGAAAAAGGCATCAATTTCTCCACCGAGCCAGGCCATCGGACCAACGGTAGGCAATTCTACTCGACCGAGATAGCGCACCGCACCATTCACCCTCTCAATTCCCGCGAGGAATGCCCCCCAAATAATCGCCTTCTCAGTCGCCTCAAATTGTTGGTCTACCCCCGTACTACGCACACCCATTCCGAGCTCGACACTGGCGATGAAGGGTCTAATCAAAACCAGAGACGAACGAAGGGCAAAACCGCCCCCACAGGTCGATTCATGCGGACTATCGGTATTGGTAATCCGCATAATTCCGTCGAATCGAAGATGCTTCAATTCATCACCTTTCGCGTTTCGAACAGACAATACCAAAAACGCCGCCATGGCCAACCCAAAAAGAACCGCCCAACAAATCAACTTAATGACCAATTTTCTTTTCATTTCAACCTCCAAAATGACTGTATCAATAGTACCTTATTTAATAATTTTGTCAATGCGTGGACAAACAATGATGTAAAGTGTAAAATACCCTAGTAAAATAATCTTTTGACTATGCCACCAATCTATATCGCCTCTGATCATGCTGGTCATAAATTGAAAACCCGTCTAGTGAGATACATGGAAAATGAATTGAAACTTACTGTCGAAGATCTCGGTGCTGAGAAGTATGACGAGCTCGACGATGTCGAAGATTACATCATTCCCGCCGCCGAGAAAACA
>DAOOSC010000029.1:0-11297 GCA_035389585.1 Candidatus Magasanikiibacteriota bacterium | reverse complement strand
ACCACATTCGGATTCGTCGTATCCTCGACCACCATGCGTTCATCAGAAATCGAAACTACTTGTTTCGGTGCGATGAGCAATGGAGTTTTTTGGAGACGTTTCGCGACGATGTAGTGATTCACCATGTGCGTGTCGAGATCGAGAGAGATGTCACGCACTTTACCCAGATTTATTCCTGATTCTGTGACGACAGTCAAATGCAAAATATTTTTAACATTGACTTGGCTCATATTATTTAACAATTTTTCCTTCAATCGCGGTCGGAGCGGTCGGACCACCAGCACTTGGTGTTCGCATCACGAGCATTTGTTGGAGTGCCATGAGCGCTGTCGAGAGGAACCAATAGAGTGAGAGGCCTCCAGGTAATTTCATACCGATGAGGACAGTCATGACCGGCATGAGATAGAGCATTTGCTTATTCATCATACTCATCATATTCTCGTCTTTCGCACCCGCGCCTGCTTCGACTGGCGCCTTCTTGCGCATCATCGACTTCGCTTGCCAGAACTGTGCAGCACCGGCGAAAATTGCGAGGATCAAACTGTTGTTTTTCAAATCTACCAGTCCCAAAGTCACAGTATTGATACTGCCTGGATTTTTCACGAATGAATACAATGTATCAAAATTATTCGTGGAAAGTCCATCGCGTAACACCCAATACAAAGCGATGAAAATCGGCAACTGGACAAGCAAAGGTAAACACGATGCCATCGGATTGATTTTATTTTCCTTATACAATTTCATCGTCTCCTCGGCGATTTTTTGTTTTTCATCTTTATACTTCGCTTTCAGAGCATCAATTTTCGGTTGCATGTCCGAGAGAGATTTCTGCGCCTTGATCGACGATGAATTGAGCGGGTACAAAATCGCTTTCACGATAATTGTGATGAGTAAAATCCCCACGCCGACATCCGGAATTAAATTGTAGAGTCCGACAAAAATGTTGAAGAGTGGTTGGTAGAGAAATGTATGAAATAATCCTGACATAGTTATTCTGTTTTAGTTTCTTCGGTAGAAGCTTCTTCGGTACTGACTTTTTCTTCGGCTCCACTGGCCGCTTCGACAGCGACTTCGGCATCGACAGCCTCATCACTCGACACGACGACACCCGTACTGTCTTCCACCACTTTGATTTTCCAACCAGTCAAATCAGCGGCGAGACGAACATTCTGTCCGCCACGACCGATAGCGAGCGAAAATTGATCGGGCGCAACTTTGGCCACAGCCTCTTTCATCGCCTCATTTAATTCCACACTCATGACTTTGGCCGGAGACAACGCACTTTTGATGAAATCAGAGGCATTATCACTCCATTTTATGACATCGATTTTCTCACCAGCCAATTCCTCAATAATCGTATTGATGCGACTTCCACGCTGACCAATGCAAGCACCAATTGGATCGATCGAATCATCAGCTGTGAAGACGGCAACTTTAGAACGATTGCCCGGATCACGCGCAATTGCTTTTATCGCGACCACACCCGAGCCCACTTCTGGGATTTCTTGAAAAAATACGCTTTCCACCATCTTTTTACTCGAACGTGACAAAATAACTTCGAGACCGCGCACACCCATATTCACCGCTTCGATGAAGAAACGCATGCGCGCACCTGGGCGATAATTTTCCCGCTCCAACTGTTCGTTTTGAGGCAAAATACCGGTCGTCTTACCGAGATCGACGATCACGACGCCAGTACGATCACGACGCTGAATCGTCCCTTGCACCATCTCCCCTTCTTGTTTTTTCAAATCATCGAAGACGTTGTTGCGTTCTGCTTCGCGCAATTTCTGAATGACCACCTGCTTCGCAGTCTGTGCCGCCATCCGACCAAAAGCGCTTGGCACTTCTAGTTTAATTTCCAAAATCTGACCGACTTTGCATTTCTTGTCGATTTCTCTCGCTTCGGCGAGCATCATCTGATTCTTCGGATTGAAACGCGGTAAATCGGCAATTTCTTCTTCGGACAACTCACGGCCCTCTTCTTTGGCCGCTTCTCGCCGTGCTGATAATTCTTCCTGAGCCTTCTCTAATTCTTCGGGATCAATATTTTTCACCACCTCTTTCACATCCCAGACCTGCATCCCCATAGTCTCTGGATCGAACTTTACTTTGATATTTTGTTGGCGATTGCCGAAGTCTTTACGATAAGCGGCGGCGAGCGCGGCTTCGATAGTTTCCATTACGACATTGTAATCGAGATTTTTCTCATCACAAATCGCTTGAATTGCCTTGGTAATTTCTGACATACGTATATTATTTATTAGATTGAGCCACATGCATTTTACCACAAATCGCTGTTTGGGGCAAAAAACACACTGGCTCTAAATTTTGATAAAAAAAAGCAACTTTTTATAAAAGTAGCTAACGTGGAGTATTATACCACGAAGTGGGGGGAATGTCAAATAATCGCCTGTAATCTCAGCTGAATTGTCTTTTTCTCCCGATTCACATACACACCCACCTGTTCGAAACGAATCGGTGTCATATCTGGAGAAATACCCACTTCGCGCAAATACCAACGTGCCGCGAATTGTAAATTACTCAACTTGAAATATCCTGTCGCACGAGCGGCACTCTCATACCAATAACTGCGCGTTTTCACTTCAACGAAACACAGCACGCCGTGAGAATCACGCGCGATAATATCCAATTCTCCGCCCCGAGTGCGATAGTTCCGAGCGATGATCACATAATTGCGTCGTTCCAAAAAGAGAACGGCTTGCCGCTCTCCCCAATCACCCAGCATTTTCTTGTCAGTCGCCATTTAGTCCTGTTTGAAAAACACAATTCCCTGATGGTATTTACCCATTGCAAATTCCTCCACCACCGAGAGCCCGTGAGATACCGCCCAAGTCTTCAAATCTCGAAAATTGACCAAACGTTCCGCTGGCGGTGCGATCGGCAGACCGGTTTGCACCCAATCGACAATCACGAGCCGTCCTTTGTCGGTAAGCAATCGGAGCGCCTCAGTAATCATTTTCTCATAGACCTCCCGACCCGGTGTCTGGCAGAAAACATTCACAAAAAATCCAGCCTGCAACGAACGAGCCGGAATCGCCGTCCGACCATAATTCTCTAAATCCGCCCACACGGTATGAATATTCAAAATATCTTCGTCCTCCGCACGCCTTTTCACGTCTTGTAAAACCTCCGGCAAAATATCGACCGCATAGACGACCCCAGCTTCGCCGACCGCAGTCGAAGCGGGAAAGGCAATGTGTCCGATCCGACCACAGCCCAGATCCGCCACATGCATACCTGGACGCACATGCGCTTTGGCCAAAATCATATCGGGATCAATCAACTGGTTGCCATTATGGTGTGCGCTGAGACGATTTTTCAAATCGCGAAATCTGCCCGTTGCTAAATTGAGCGGGTTGGTGAAATTAATTTTGGGAATTTTGAGCACAATCTCGGATTAAAAATAATTATTTTTTTATACCGAACAATCCACCAAAAACCGCGAGAGCGACCTCCCCCATCATCCCCGTCATCACCATGAGAGATCCGAAAATGAAAATTATGCCAAGTATTTTGTACATTATTCTCGTCCCACCACTCGAACCAAATTTATCTTCCGCCCAAGCACTAGCGCCGAAATTTTGCACAAACCACTCGGTCCAGATGATCATCGCGATACCGAGCAATATTACCAAAATACCTAAAAAATATGTCATAATTTTATCTCCCCTTAATTATACACCTACAAAAACCACTTTTCAATTAACGTAGTCCTACTCTCTGACGAACTTCATTCATAGTACTCTCCGCCATTGGTCGCGCTTTACTAGCACCTCGGAGGAGGATTTCTGCCAACTCGTCATGTTTTTCCAACAACTCCGCCCTTCGTCTCCGAAATTCAGTGAAATACCCAGCAACCGTCTCGGCGACCGCTGTTTTCAATTCCCCGTATTTGATGGTACCTGTCTTTTCGGCTTCTACAAATTCGTTATACTTCTGAACAGCGCCAAATTCTTTCAACATAGAAAGCAAATTGATCACACCCGGCGCCTCCCCTCCACCCACCGTCGCTGTCACCGCCTTTTTCACTTTTGCCGAAATTATTTCTGGCGCATCGGCTAACTCAATCACATGTCCGGCCCCGAGCGATTTGCTCATTTTTTTCTCTGGAATCAAAAGGCTCATCACTTTCGGTGTCAGCGTGAGCAGAGACTTCGCTTCTGGGAAATATTCCCCATAACGATTATTGAAAGCGCGCGCCACTACTCGTGTCAATTCCACATGCTGAATTTGATCCTGACCGACAGGAACAAATTCGCCGCGATAAAGCAGAATATCGGCCGCCTGAAGAATTGGATAAGTGAGGAGACCGGCATTGATATTTCCCTCTTGCCGTGAAGATTTGTCTTTGTACTGGATCATCTTCTCGAGATCGGTCACCTGCGTGACGCAGTTGAAAATCCAAGCCAATTCAGCATGTTCGGCAATGTGAGACTGGACAAACAGAGTGGTTTTCTCTGGATCGACGCCGGCGGCGACCAGTTCAGCGGCAGTACGCAAAATCTGCGCCCGTCGCTCATCTGCTTTCATGTTGCCAGTGAGTGAATGTAAGTCGGCAATGAATAAATACAATTCGTATTTATCCGAATTTTGAATTTCGACAAAATTTTTCACCGCACCGAGATAATTCCCAATATGTAGATTGCCTGTTGGCTGGATACCCGATACGCAAATTGGTTTTCCCATATATTTTTCTTAAACTTGAATTAGTTATATTTTACTTGATTTGACTGGTTTAGGCAAGGAAGTGGGGTGTGAAATAAAAACTGCCCAAGGGGGCACCAAGGGCAGTTTATCGGATGTTTCAAGTAATTCAAAACTCTGCCCAAGGAATTTGGACAGCCCACCAGATTTGCATTGTGGGTTTGATTATCATCATACTGGATTTAGTGTACCACCCACCGAAATTTGTGTCAAATTGTGAAAAAGTGTTCTACACCTCTATCACCACCGGCAGGACCATTGGTCGCTTCTCGGTTTTGCTGAATAGGAATTGACCCACCTTATCTCTGATGTCATTTTTGATTTGCGCAGTGTCCGCCCATGTTGTCGGGTTGGAATCTTCGATCATTTTCTTCACCTTCGTACGGAGATCCTCGATCAGTTTTTTATTATCTTTCAGAAATACGAAACCACGCGATATGATATCCGGATTTTGCACCAGACGACCAGTGCGTGATTCGATTGTCGCGATCACGACGACCATACCGTCCTCAGCGAGGACCTGACGGTCGCGTAAGACGACATTCTGCATATCCGAAATACCGAGACCGTCCACGAAGACATAATCAGTCGGCACTTTCTTCGGTAGGACACGGGCAATTCTCTGGCCGATTTCGATCACCGTGCCATTGTCCGGCACGAACACACGATTGCGATCAAAACCGTTTTTGATAGCCAAATTCGACGCCTCTTTCAACATGTAGTAGTTCGCATATACCGGGATGAAATAATCCGGACGAATTTCCCGAAGCATCTCGATGATATCTTCACGCGTCGCGTGTCCACTCACATGCACATCCATTATATCGCCATGGATCACATTGTCACATTGACGATAGATATTATCCTTCAATCTCTGGATAGTGCGTTCATTGCCCGGAATCACCGACGACGAGAATATGACTGTATCTTTCTTCAATAATTTGATATGGCGATGTTCACCGGTGACGATGCGAGAGAGAACGGCATTTTCCTCACCCTGCGCGCCCGTGCAGACAATGATCATTTTATTTTCCGGATAACCACCGGCTTTATCAATACTAATCAATGTACCTTTTTTCACCTTCACATAGCCGAGTTTTTGGGCGATTTCGATATTCATTTTCATGCTATACCCATCGAGCGCTACCTTCTTGTCAATTTCCCCCGCGAGTTCGAGCACCCATTTGATTCTCTCCACTTGTGAAGAAAATGTGCCAATAATTACCCGACCTTCCGCGCTCTGGATGATCTGCTTCAAATTGGCATACATTTGTTTGTAGCTTCCGCCATGACGATCATTGACCGCCCCCAAACTTTCGAGCATGAGTACGGTCGGACGATTTAATTTTTGCAAGTTTGTATAATCAATTGTCGGGCGTCCGGAATCATCCCTCTCGAGTGTCCAATCCCCCGGGTGCAGGATCGTACCAGCCGGGGTCTCTAGAGCCACACCGACCGCATCCATGATCGAGTGCTCGATTTGAAAAAATTTCACGGTGAATTTACCAAGCCGAATTACATCGCTCAAATTACCGATACGGATTGTCTTCAGACGATTCGCAGAACCTTTTTTGTAATCTTCTTGTTTGTGTTTCACGAGTGCGAGCGTGAGATCGCGTCCGACGATCACTGGATTGCCTAATTTCTCGAGTAGGATCGGCGCCGCTCCGATATGATCCAAATGTCCGTGACTGAAAATCACACCACGAATATTTTTTTCTTTGCCCGCCAAGTATTTCACGTTCGGGATTATATAATCAATACCCGGCATATCCTCTTCTGGAAATTGCAGACCCATATCCAAAATCACAATATCGTCCTTGTACTCAAATACTGTCATATTGCGACCCACCTCTTCGCATCCACCGAGCGGAATGATACGCACCACATCAGCTCCTGAACCCACCTGCATAATCGACGGATTTGCGCCCATACCAGCCGGCACAATATTGCGAGATTGCGATGTGTTATACACCGGTGTACCACGCCCTCGACTCATACTAGGACGTCCACTATTGTGTTGAAATTTACGTTGATGCGGATCGCGCGTATACACGACTGGTGGAGTTGGGAAACTCTTGTGTACACTTGAATTAACTGTCGGAACACCCGAAGCGCTCATGCGATTCGTGTGCTGTGGGGCAACTGCCCCGACAGGTCTCCTAAAACCTGTTGTCCGCTGACCGGACTGCGTCCGACCGGAGTAGCCACTATAATTACGCGGCTTGTTCCCGGACGGAACGGCTGTGAACGAGTTCATAAATAAATATACCAAGCCGACTAAAAGTCAGGCTCGAAGATGAAACGATTAGTTTTGCGCCCACGACCAGAAGCCGTAGTCAAAAATCCGTTTCCTCCTCTAATAAATAATATTGTGCTGATGGTGGGACTTGAACCCACAAACCTTGCGGCACATGGCCCTGAACCATGCGTGTTTGCCAATTTCACCACATCAGCGTCTTGAAACCGAAAAAACATCACTTAAATTTCCAATCTTGTTTCGTCTCGACATACCAATGAGTGACATCGCCTAGACGATCAGACGGATGAGAAATCCGGCTCACCGACATCCCTTTCACCATATCACTCGTGGCATAAGTATAAGTCGGCATATACAGAAATACTGCTGGCTGATCGGCGAGAACAGCTGACTGGAATTTTTTATACAAATCTTCCAAAATAACGGCGTCACTCGTACTTCTAATTTTGACAATAATCTCATCCACACTTCGGTTCACATAGTTGGCTAAATTCAGACCTGGATATACCACCTGGGACGAATGCCAAAAAGGATAAGGGTCCGGATCATCACCGACAATCTCTCCATAAAGCAGAATATCATAACTCCTATCTCTCAATACATCCCGACTCAAATCACGCGCTTTCACAAAACGCAAACTGGTCTTCACGCCAATATTTTGCCAAAAACCGGCAATCAAATTCGCCGCGCGTGTATATTCCTCCGTATCTACAGTGACAATCTCAAGAGACAAGATATTGCCGTCTTTGTCTTTGCGATAGAAAGTCTGAGCCTCCTGTATTTCCTCGCTCAGAGTGGCTTCTGCGGCCGCCTGCGCCAAGAGATCCGTCGAGGTCGAGACAGTACTCGTCGTCGAACTAGCGCTGATTGAACCAACCACCGTGCTTGTGACAGTCGAAGATGCACTATTATCCGGATTTTCTTCTTTCCATTTCTTGATTAATTCTTCCAAACGAGCTTTTCGATAATCCTCGACCGACACTCGAGTAAATTTCTCATCCAACAATTTATTCGCCTCCTCGTAGGAAAAACTACGTTTGCCGGCCTCTGCGCTATATCCCGGAAATCCCGGTAAAATTGGCGCGTGGATCACTTCACCCTCTCCTTTCAGAGCCTCATTCACGATTCTGCCGGCATCGACCGACTTGGCGAGAGCCAAGCGTACGTTTTTATTATCCAACACGACATTATGATTGGAATTGAAGAACAAAGCGGTCTCCTGAGGCAAATTCACCGTATGTAAAACAATGTGTTTACGCTCCACTTGATCACGCAAGCTATGTGGCACAAAACTCAAACCATCGACTTTTTGTCCACGTAAGGCATAGACAGAACCATTATCACCTTCGAAATCCGCATAAAAATTGAACGCGAACGAATCCAGATATGCCTGTTCGCGATAGTAGCGATCAAAACGCGTCAATTCATAGTGGAAAATTCGACCAGAATCATCTTTGGATAATTTGGAAAATTTGAAAGGCCCCGTACCGATCGGCTGAACATTCAATTGGGCCAAACGCATTTGTTCAGGAGTAATATCAAACCAAGCATGCTCCGGAATTATACCCACAGTCAAAGAATTTAAAAACGGAGGGTAGGCTTCCGGCAGAGTGAAACTCACTGTGTAATCATCAATCAGTGAGACTTTCATCCCCTGAAAAGAAACAAGAAGCGGACTGGCCACTGCCGGATTCATAATCGTCTCGAAAGTGAACACCACATCTTTGGCGGTGAACTGTTCACCATCATGCCACAAGACGTCTTTACGCAAATTGAATGTATAAACTTTTTTGTCTTCTGAAACAGAGTATTGCGCCGCCAAATCCGGCAACAAACGATGTTTCTCGTCATAACGAAGCAGACCAGAAAAAACCAATCGCGACAAATCCATATCTACATCATTCGAAGAGGCAAAAATCGGATTGATGTATTGGGGAGCGCCAACGACCGCTTCGGTGTAACTACCGCCATTCGTGGGCACGGAAACACGAAATCGACTCGTGAAATTCCAACCTATCCAAACTACACCCACCACCAACATCAACAAGGCTATTCGCAAAAAGACCCGCTCAGTCGGTTTAAGCAGACGATCCATGTGGGTGATTTGAGAAAATTTCGGCAAATGTCTCCCCCGCAGACGACGCAATAGACGCACATCGTGTTTGGGCGTCATAATTGGCTGTGACAGGTGCGAGATTTGCCACCGTTTTCGCAGACTACCGAGAGTGGCTTTTATTTTTTCCAACATAACAGATTTTGAAACCGAGAGAGAACTATTCTAGTATTATACTACAAGATTGGCCAAGGCGACCAGGAAAAACAAAATCGAGATGATAATAGTCGCGTTGAAAAGCATTTTATCAACACCTCTTTTCGTACTATAAATATTACTCGATCCACCAAACGCAGAACCAATGCCGGAACCTTTTTGCTGAAGCAAAATTGATCCGATGAGCAATACGGCCAAGATAATTTGAAATATTACCAGTATTTTCGCTAACATATGAGGTTTTTATTTAAGCCAAACTATTATACACCCTATCTGTGAAAATATCAAGGGGGTAGCCTTTTAGTTGGGAAACGAACTCTTCAAATCAGAAAAGGTAGCACAATCTTCCTCTTTTTTACTTCCATCTTGGTAATTTACTGAGTAGCACTTACATTGATTACAGTTGCCCGTGCAATAATAATTTGTTGAACCCATCTTTACATCTGCAAGCAATGAACCGCCACAAGCACACTGAACCTCTCTTCCAGAAGTACCACCATACCCACATGCTTCAGAAAATGGTTTTGCTACAGGCAGGATGACGCTTTGACTCCAAAACATTTTTCCACCAGGAACTACAAGAGTTAATAAAACGAGTACTCCTATTACAGCAAATATACCCAATACTATTTTGTACCACTTTTTCATATAGTTTTGTTAGAAGATTGAAAAATAATTTTACTACGCCTAACGTTAGGGATATACGAAGTTTTTCTGCAACGCAGTGGAAGAAAAATTTGGGTGAAGCCCGAGCCGAGGGCTGAACCGTATATCCCTTGTTATGTGCCCCGAGTGTAGCGAAGCGAAACGAGAGCGCAGCGTGGTTCGAGCGTTAGCGAGAAAGTAAGTTTTGAGCCCGTTATTGAACATCTCTTAATTTTTTTGCTAAATCTCTTATTTTTTCTGGATCTGCTTTTGGTCCATCGGTTGAAATTATATATCCTTCATATTTTTCAAAATAGTCAGACCTTCCGCTAAGATATTGTTTCCAAACTCCCTTTTTCATATGTCCAGTTCCATGCATTGGAACAAGTTTTATGTGAGCATGGTCAACGCCAGTTCCTTCCATAATCAATCCGACTCTGCCAACATCATCAAAATGTTTCAAAAGAATATTAGAAACTTTTTTTGCTACTAAAATAAATCTTTGCAAAACTTCATTTGGCAATGCTAGACAATCACTACCATAATGTTTTTTTGGGACTACAACTGTAAAGCCTTCAACACTTGGCCATGTAGATAGAAATGCCATAAACTCATCATCTTCCCAAAAAATTCCGGGAGTTTGGATATTTCCTTTTATAATTTCACAGAAGATACATTTTCCTTCGTCTGTTGATGATTTATAGTTTGCCATAATAAAAAATTAAGAGATTTAAAATATTATAAACTTTCCGCTTTAGGGCTCAAAACTTATTGCACATAATGCGCGGCGGATATGCAATGTCCCACGTAGGCAGCCACGCTGCCGAAGTGGGATTTTGCATATCCGCTGTTGTGCAATGTCCGTAGCGAAGCGAAGGGCATTGTGCAACAGCGGGCACCGCCGCGCATTGTGCAAAACCGGAGCGAAGCGGAGGATTTTGCACAACGTGAAGATATGCGAAGTGCCGCCGCAGGCGGCATTTTGGTGGAGCGAGTGCAACGAGCGCAACCGCATATCGTATGTTTTGCGCTCCGAAACCACACGCAGTGTGGTTGAGGACAAGCCAGAATGCAATGTCCCGAGGCAAAGCCGAGGGCTGGCGCAGAGTCGTTGATTCTCCACACAGACCGCGGTCATGTCGTCCCTATCGTCGAAGAGACGATAGGGATGTTGCATAACAAGCGTTTGACGATGTCCTGTTTTTGAAAAAATAGGATGTCGTCATAACCGTTATGCAAAGTGACCGTGATCAGTCTGTGTGGCTTGCCGCCTTAGCTTTTTGTAAAAAAGCGTTGGCGGAGAATTAACGATTGCGAAAAACTACCTTTATACCAACCCTTCTCTTTTTTGGCTTAAAAATGGTATAATTTTTGGTGATTTTGGGTTATAGGAGG
>DAOOSC010000028.1:0-12063 GCA_035389585.1 Candidatus Magasanikiibacteriota bacterium | reverse complement strand
ACCTCTGACCTCCACAATGTCAATGTGGCGCTCTAACCAACTGAGCTATGAATCCATCGTTGTGTAAGTATAGCGTAAAAACCACTTTTGCTCAAATATGATACTATAAATCCCTCTGAATAGTCAAGTGTGCTCGGGCACTTATCCGCAGGCTTGATTTTTTTCTCGATTTAGCATATAATACTGCTAAATAAGGTCAGGGGTGCTTGGGGCACTTGAATTTATAGTCACATCTATGATCAATCAGGAAAAAGAAAATAAGGGTGGTGAAGCGCCTGTTAGTCCGACGGCACCAGTTTCAGAGCGAGAACAGAGTCTCTTGGCGAAGGTGGGTTGGTTTTTTTTGGATTTAATTAAATTAGCGATTATCGCCGGTCTCACCGTAGGTCTAGTGCGATATTTTCTTTTCAAACCGTTCTATGTGAAAGGGCAATCCATGGAACCAACATACCACGAGAACGAGTATCTAATAATTGATGAAATCAGTTATCGTTTGCGTGAGCCAAAGCGTGGGGATGTAATTGTTTTTCACGCCCCTGTGGGCGAAGATTATTATTTGAAACGTATAATTGGCATGCCGAATGAGAGGGTGAAATTAGAAAATAACAAGATCATTATTTACAACGAGCAGTATCCTCAAGGTATCGTGATGGAGGAGAAATATTTGACAGAAGAGACGGGCGGGCAGGTCAGTTTTGATTTGAAGGCGGATGAATATTTTGTACTTGGAGACAATCGTGACTCGAGTTATGATTCGCGCCGTTTCGGTCCGATCAAACAATCGGCGATTGTGGGTAGGACGTGGTTTCGCGGTTGGCCGATTCATCGGATTGGGATTGTCGGTGGGCCGGAATATAATTTCTAAATAATTACTTCACATATGCCAACAAAAAAAATCATCAAGAAGAAGAAAGAAGAAAAAAAGCCGAAAAAATCTACTCCGACGAAAATTGTTAAAAAAGAAAATCCACAGAAGTCCGAACAGCCCTCAGGAGAACAGCGCAACGCCAAAGGGGTGAGGATCCCAGCGCTTTTGCGTGGCATGAAAGACATTCTTCCAAAAGATGAAGGAGTGTGGAAAAAAATGTATCATACGGCCGAGAATATTTCTGAAGCTTATGGATTCGGTCGGATTCAGACTCCTGTCCTCGAGGAGGCGAGTCTTTTCATTCGTTCGGTCGGACGTGGTACTGATGTGGTGGACAAAGAAATGTACGTTTTTGAAGATCGTGATTTGGCCAAAATTTGTTTGCGTCCAGAGGCGACTGCTTCGGTCGCTAGAGCCTATATCGTGCACGGCATGGTTTCTCTGCCTCAGCCAGTGAAGATGTGGTATTTCGGTTCAATGTTTCGCCATGATCGTCCTCAGGCTGGTAGATACCGCGAATTTCACCAGTTCGGAGCAGAATCAATTGGTGATCGTGATCCAGTAAATGATGCTGAATTGATCGTCACAGCTTTTAATTTTTTGAAAGAATTGGGCATTTCTCCAGTTCTACACTTGAATAGTATTGGTACCGCAGATGATCGTGCCAAGTATCTCGTGGAATTGTCAGGGTATTTGCGTACCAAGCGTAGTTATTTGTGTGAAGAATGTAAAAAACGTTTGCTGAAAAATCCTCTACGGGTGTTGGATTGTAAAAATGAACAGTGTCAAAGTACGATTGAGGAATCGCCTCAGATTGTGGATTCATTGTCCGAATCTTCACGGAATTTCTTCATGAAAGTGATCGAATATCTAGACGATTTGAGTGTGCCGTATGTATTGCGCCACACATTAGTGCGTGGCTTGGATTATTACACCGATACGGTTTTTGAATTTTACGAAGAGGAGACTGGCGAGGGTAGCGCGCAGAGCGCTCTCGGGGGCGGTGGGCGATATGATGGTTTGGTAGAAGAATTGGGTGGTCGGCCGACTCCGGGTTGCGGGTTTGCTCTCGGTCTCGAGCGGGTTGCCTATGCGATCAAGCGTAATCTCGACAAAGAAGTGAAAACAGATGTTAAGGCGAAGAATAATCAGGTGTATTTTGCACAATTAGGTGAACAGGCGCGACGTCGAGCCTTGTATTTAATTGAGGATTTGCGCCACGCCGGTACAGTCACTTATCACAATTTGTCGAAGACTTCACTCAAAAATCAGCTGGAATTAGCGAATAAGTACGAATGTCCTTACACTTTGATATTGGGCCAAAAAGAAGTTCAGGATGGGACTATTATCATCCGTGACATGGAATCTGGCATTCAAGAAATCGTGGATCAAAAGAAGCTGAAATCCATCCTTGACAAAAAAATACAGAGTTTGACAAATGCCTAAATTTAGTGTATTATTAAGCTAAGTTCGCACTTATCCACACTTGTGGATGGTTGCAGACATTTAATTTATCTAAGTCACATCGGGAGGTGACAATCGTGTGTCAGAATTAAAAAGAAAAAAAGGCGAATCATTTGAATCATTTATTCGCCGTGTAAAACGCAGTTGGCAACAGTCCGGGAGGATTATCCAAGCTCGGAAAATTCAGTTTTTTGAGAGATCAAAAAGCAAGAATTTGCGTCACAAACAGACTGTCGACAAAATCCACAAAGTTTCGAAGACGAATTATTTGCGCAAAATCGGGCGCTTACCTGCCGAAGAAGAAACAATGGGATTTAAACGTTAATTTATGTCTTTGCGTAACCACATCGTAGAAACAATTAAGGAATCTACCCTAAGCCGCTCCGAGGAGAAATTATCCACGTTGCGGTTTATGTGGTCGCAAATTCGTAATGCTGAAATCGACAAACATGCCGAATTAAATGACGAGGAAATTCAGACCGTGATCTCTAGGCTGGTGAAACAGCAAAAAGACGCCCTGAAGGATTTCTCAGCCGCCGGCAGAGTTGATTTGCAAACCAAAACAGAACAGGAAATCGCGTTACTGCAATCTTTTTTGCCGGAACAGATTTCCGATTCTGACTTGGAGGCAGTGGTGCAGACTGTAATTGAGACAAGTGGTCTGGTCGGGTCCGACAATGTCGGTCGAGTCATGGGTGCGGCCATGAAAGAAGTTAGAGGCCGTGCCGATGGCAATAGGGTTCGTGAAGTTGTAATCAAGATGCTCGCGAATACCTAATAAAAATTAATTCTTGAGTACCGAGTTCCCATGCTCTCTCGCTTACTCAAAAAACACAATGTTTTCAAAATCGCCGCGTCCTTTGCCGGATGCTTTATGGCGATTTTGTTTTTTTATTTTTTGGTCATTCCTTCTTCGGTAATTGCGCAAGTGGCAGTGCCAGATCCGGTTTCTGTATCCACCGGTACGGATTATTTCGGTCTGAATCCTGTGGGGCAGAATATTGGTCTTGGTACGACTGATATTCGACTCACGATCGCGCGGATTATTCGGATTGCTCTCGGCATGATGGGGATTGTCGTTGTCGGATATATGATTTATGGTGGTTATCTGTATATGACTTCAGAGGGAGATGAAGCGAAAGTGACTGAGGGTAAGAAAGTAATTATCAACGCAGTAATTGGGGTAGCGATTATTTTATCAGCTTTTGCGATTGTACAATTTGTGATTTCACAACTCATGAATGCGATGAATGGTCCGGGTGGGGGTAGCGGTGCACCGCAGGGCCAATTAGATTTCAATACCTATTCCGGTTCTGGTGCTCTCGGTCGGGTGGTTCGCGATCACTATCCGGCGCGAGATCAAGTGGGTGTGAAGAGAAATACCAAAGTTATTATCACTTTCAAATTAGCGATCGATCCGGCCTCTTTCATTTCCAACACCAATAACACTTGTTGGCCATCTGATTTGGCGGTATCTTCGACTCTCGGAATTACGAGTTCCACACCGGTCGCGATAGTCAATAACGGTGCCGATGGGATGTGTCGCTTGAATAAACAAAATCAGCCGATTCCTTACCTCGGGGATTGTAGGAATACCGGTTCAGGCAATTTTTCTTGGGAGACAGATTGTGATAGTTTGGTGACGAGCACGATTGAAATTTATCCGAAAAAATACGCAGAGTCACCGGATCGTGGCTGGTCAAAAGCTACGGCGATGGTGCTCTATGATTCGGAGAATAATGTCTATACCGCAGTATTGCGTCCAATCCGAGCTCTCGGAGATGATCTCGAAGAAATGGATTATGTCGTCCGGATCAACAATACGCTCAAGCGAGCGGGTGTTGATGAGGGTATTTTCAAAGGTTTGCGCACGACTTATTACGAATGGAATTTCAAAACAGCGACCGATTTCGATATCACGCCTCCATATATCACAGACGTATATCCGCGAGATGAGAAAGTATCACGCAATACAATCGTGCAGATTAATTTCTCCGAAGCGATGGATCCTCTGACAGTGGCGGGCATCTACAATCCAAACGGTGGTAGTTTCAACAACACAATTTTCAATCGTAGTGGTACTAATAATGACATGGTGGGGGATTGGCAAATTTCGAATGGCTATCGTACGGTTGAGTTTATGCCGAGTATTCCTTGTGGTTTGAATAGTTGTGGTGAAAATATGTATTGTCTTCCGACTGGTTGTCCAGTCTCTGACACGGCCTGTACCTCATCTTATGTTGGACTTGCGCGGACAGCGCAATTATTCACTACGAGCTCATTCGAATCTGTACCGTTCACTGGTATCGCGGATGTTTCTGGCAATGCGCTCGATGGAGATCGTGATAGTGTGACGGATGACAAGCCGGCGACATCTGACCGATGGGTAATAGCGCCTACCGAAAAGGTCGCCGACAATTTTTTCTGGAATTTTACGGTGGAGAACTCGATTGATCGACGTTCACCATATATTCGTGAAGTCGAGCCAGCTCTCGATGAAGAGGATGTGGTGAGCGAAGCGACCACGACAGTTAATTTCAGTATGAGGATGTTCAATAATTCTTTCGGGCAAGTACTCCTGCGTGAATTTGCTTCGAGTACGAGGATTATGACTGATGATATTTGGTTTTACACCAATTCGAATTTAGTACACGTGTATGACGGTGTCACGACCACAGCGACCCGTATCGAACATCGTGAATACGGTCCAAATGGTATCAAAGATTTTTACTATTTCGTTGCGGTGAACAGTGCAGTCAGAGCTCTCAATCAAAATTGTTTGTATCCAGGGCGTGGCCCAGAATCGGATACTGAACCAAGTTTGAAAGGTTCGAAACCTCTGTGTAGTGTGAGTCTTCAGGCAGACGGTAGTTTTACGACAGAAGATTGCGTCGATGTCAGTGTGGCATCTTCGACTGATACAGGTTGTGTGCAGACGAGTGATATCGGTGCGGTCTTGCAACCGGATGTGAACGCTTGTTTGAGTGAGATGCAGGCAGTGAGTTTTTTCAATTAAATAATTTGATATTTTTCGCCTTATTTGGCGATATTTGAAACCAATTATGCGTTTTCGTACCAAATCCATAAAATTCTTTGTTCTGTTTTGTCTTTTGTTCGTAGCTGGTTTTCTGTTTTTGACAGTATTGCCAGTCGAGGCACAAAACGCGCCTAATTTCGGACTTGAGCCTGTGGGGCAAAATATCGGACTTGGTACGGCCGATATTCGCCTGACGATTGCGCGTATTATTCGGGTGGCTCTCGGCTTCCTCGGGATCGTGGCGATCGGTATGGGGCTTTATGGGGGTTTCATGTATATGACGGCGGGTGGTGAGGAAGATAGGGTGACGACTGGTAAGAAAATCATTATCAATAGTGTGATTGGTCTCGCTATTATTCTTTCTGCCTTTGCGATTGCCACTTTTGTAATCAATAAATTGGCCGATGCTACTGGTACGAAGCAGGCTGGTATTGGACCATGCGCGGATGAGACTTACGCTCAGGACAATCCGGAAGTTTGCGATCCGGAGGGTTGGGGCAAATGGTGTGATGAACATCCAGATTCGTCTTTTTGCTGTGAGAAAAAACTCGCCAAAGACAAAGTGTTCATCGCCAAGAGTTTATCTCCAGTGACGGACAATACTCGCATGAACAATGTATCGGTGCGTGTTCTTTTCAACGCACCTCTGAAATCCGGTCAATCGGCGGAGAACGCTCTGCGTATTTCCAATGCGGACGGACAGCTGGGCAGTGCTTTCCAATATCGCTTCTTGACAAATAATCGAAATGAAAATATCGGGGTTGAGGCGGAATATAGCAATCCAGAAAAAAAATGTTCGGATGGTACGCCTTGCATTGAGTCCGGGGATTATCGGATTGATGTTTCGGATAGTTTGATCGGTGTTTTCGACGGTGAGGATCGGGCAATCACGACGAGCACTTCCTGTGGCAATTATCCACTTAGCGCTGGTTTCGCTGTTGGGACCAATGGTGTGAAAGACGAATCGGCACCGGATGTTTCGGAGATGAAGATCAATGGTCAGTCAGGCAATAATATCAAATTACGTTCTGGTAAAATTTATACAATTCAATCCAATATTTCTGATTTAAGTGGGTTCGGATTTTTGAAATTTAATATCGAAAAAGAAACCAAAACCGGCGGGAAACAGTTAGTTTATTCTGATTTGTTTGGTCCGACGGTCGATCAGACATCAAACGCGACCGAGGCCAAACCATATAAATTTGTTTATCCGGGTCTGTCCGCCGGCTTGATTGAGGAGATGCAGAAATATACAATTACCGTTCAGGCTTGGGATATAGATCATAATTCTCGTACCGTTAGTGTGGATATTGAGGCTTTTCCAGATCATTGTTTCAATGGTGTTCAGGATCAGGATAAGGGTGAGACCGGTGTCGATGTGGGTGGATCCTGTGCGATGGAAAACGGCGGTGATTGTGATGCGAACTGGCAGTGTGATTCGGGAGTTTGTTCGAATGGCAAATGCGTGAGCAGTCCAATTATTTTGGATGTTCTGCCGATGGATGGTGCGGCGGGTAATTGGATTTCGATTTTGGGAAAATATTTCAATGCGACTGGTTCGGTGCAATTCGGAATCAAGCCGGATGGTAGCGACAGCATATCTTCATGGGTAAATGCGACCGTAGTGAATTGCGCCGGAAAACCTGCTTGGGGCAATAATTATGTTGTGGCTGAGGTGCCGAGTAATGTTGATCTACCTCTGAATTCACAGAGTGCTATCAAAATCTCCACTACTCATTCTCTGCATGCCTATGCCACGACCACGGCGGATTTGAGTGGAAATAATAATCATGGAATTCGAGCGGGAGGAATAGAACTTGGTATTGGTCATTTGGGTGAAGCTTTCGTATTCAATGGGGTGAATGCTTATGTGGGGAAGGCGCTCACGGTCGCGATTCCGAAAAATGGCCCACTGACACTCTCAGGTTGGTACAATTTCAGCAAATTGCCGGCGCCTGGTGAGAGTATGTATTTGAATAGTCTCTTGCGTTATCAGGATGGTAAAATCTTTTTGGGAGATAGTAAAAATTACTTCGCACTTGGTTCAGAATGGTCGGTGAATAATTGGAAACAAGTCGTTTTGGCTTATGACGGTGATGTCTCGACAGCTCGATTGTTTGTCAACGGCGTTTGGTATAGTCCACAAATTGTTTCCAGTACGGATTTTTCTCCAGTGAGTATGCTCGTCGTCGGTGGCGGTCTGAATGCTGTGGAAAATAAAGATTTATTTGCCGGTACGATCGATGAGGTCGTGTTGACGAATAGTCGGGTGGCAGATGGTGATATTGGAAATATTGCGACAGCTTCCGACCGGATTTTATATTGGCCTTTCGAGTCGGTCGGGGAGGGGACATTCTTCGATACGACGATTGATCAGAAGGGTCCGAAGCCGGGTAGTGATGGTTATTTCCGTAAAAATGAAATCGTTCGTCCGGGTCTGTGTAATGTGAGAAATTTGACTTCGGCTGTGGATTTGGCCGGGGTGCCGAATGATAATATCCGTGCCGAAGGTGTTCTGTTTGGTTCTACTGCTGGCAAATTATTATTCGGTGGAATTAGATCTGCTGTCGATGGGTATTTGACTGGGGGAGTGGAGGCAGTGACGAACGGTTGGACATCGACTCAGATCGGAGCGCGTGTACCGGACAATATGTCTTCGGATAGTATGGTGGTCTATGTCGAATCCGCGGATAAGAAAAAAAGTAATGGTCTGCCTTTTGTTTTTGACAACGGGAATATTGATTTGACACCAGTCATCGAATCCATCGATCCAGCGACGACCACGCCCCTGTCTTTTGTCACTTTGCGCGGTAAGGGTTTCGGAGCGTCGGGAAGTGTTTTCGTGAATGAGAGTCAGTCAGCTCTGAAGACTTGTTTCACGAATAGCGGCGCATCTGGTTGTTATCGGCTCTCGACTACTTTGCCGGAATACTGTGGTGTAAATTGGCACAACAACGAAGTGGTGGTGCAAGTGCCAGTCGATCTAGTAAGTAATACAGAAATAAAATCATTTTATGTTGGTCTAATAAATAATTTTGGTCGGATCAGTCAAGAAAAAGTGACACTAGGTGTGGATGGTACAGTGAGTTCCAGTCCGTCGATTTGTAAAATTAATCCGAATTATGGTCCAGCGCCTCTGCCGACTGATCACGAAGGTCTGTCGATTTTTGGTGTTAATTTGGCGAATGTGAATGTAGCTTATTTCTATCGGGATGCGAATAATTGGCTGACAACTTTGGCTGGATCGAATTTTGGCCCAGGTACTTTGACACAGGTGTTGAGTGATACACAAATCAAAACAAAAATTCCGGTAGATGGTAGCGGGCGTTCGATGCGTACCGGTCCGATCAAGGTTGGGACAAATGGTGGCGCGCAGGTGAGTAATGGTCTGAATTATAATGTCATAGATTGTCGTGAGAAAGATGCTGTGAACCCATACGGCGATAATTATCGTTGTTGTGCTGAGGGTCCGGAAGCGGGTCTCTGGAAAGATAATATGTTCACTTGCGAGGGAGAGACTCGTACTGGTGGCTATGTCTGGCGATTTACCACTGGACGAATACCGAATTTACCACGAGTTTTGGAAAATTGTGATGCGGAGGCGTGGAGCATGACGAGTACGGAGAATTTCAGTGTACAGTATCCGTCTCCGACACCTTGGGAGAAATGGAAAGATGGTAAGAATACTTGTACCAATGCTCAAGTGTCTTTGCAATTCAACATGGGCATGCTCGGGAGTACGATCAATTCTTCTACGGTGAAGATGTATGTTTGTGGAGAGAAGAGTGGTGCGATTGATTGTGTACCTGGTTCGGCTTCGACGACAGAAATAACTAATTTGAATCCTGTCCTAGAAAGCGGAAATACTTTGATAATTGGTAATGGCTCCGAACTCACGCGCGGTCGTTGGTATCGTGTGGTTTTGACGGATAAGATCTTGTCCGATGAAACGGTTTTAAATCCGTTTGGTTCGGGTATTGCGCGTAATGAGAAATTATTGCGTACACGACCTTGTGGTCAGGGCACAGCCTACTGTTTCGATTTCAAGACTGGTCAGGCACAGTGTACTCTGAAAAATGCCGCGATCAATCCACCACGGTTTGTTTCTGATTTACTCGGTATTTTGCAAGACAAACGAGGTGCCCCGGTGATGTCGGATTTATTCAATGATCCACCAGTCGTGCCGAGTTATTTCAATGTCTGGGGATTGGCTAACCAAGAGTGTGTCACCATGAATGTGGATGGTATGGGTTGGCGATGGGATGGGTATTCACCTGATCTGGTATCATCCGCCGTCAGACCACTTATCAATAAATACACGGATTCGAGAGGTATAGCGATTGCACACAAGGCGACACCTCCTGTTGGTGTGGATATTTTTGCGGAGGCTAATATAGTCGTTGATACTGCCCTGACCACGCGTTTGTTCAAACCAGTTTCGAGGATTGTTGTCGATTTGGGTGATCCGAAAGTGATTGATTATTGGCCGAAATGTGTCGATGCTTGTGTGAATGCGACAGTCGGTGTGCGTTTCAATCAAGAGATGGACAAATCCGCTTACGCAGAGAGCGCGGTGGTGTATGAATGCGCGGATGAAATGTGTTTGTCTAAGGAATTATTCGGCGGTATAGAAGTTGATCCGACATTGTCGGACAGTACTTCGATTACTTTGTCTTTGAAAACTGATTATCTTTTCGCTACCAACACTTGGTATTTGGTCGAGGTCGCATCTTCCAGTTTACGCGCGGTTATCGGCTACAATCCAGACAATAGTCCTCTGTTCGGCAAAGGCATGAAAGACCCTTTTGTTTTCAAATTTAGAACTAAAAAAGACGCGACTCCATGTCTCGTGAGTCGAGTAGTGGTCGAACCGGCGGAGCATGTTTCGTATTTGATCGGGGAGAAGACTACTTACATAGCAAATCCATTTAGCGCGCCAGACAAATGCTCGGATTCGGGTCAGAAATTGGATCCGTGGAGTTATGGTTGGGAATGGGCGAGCAAAGATCGTGCAGTGGCAACAATTTCCACACTCCAATCTGGTGGCTCTCCGAAATCATATTGTACGAAGAATTGTTTGTTGTCGGGTAGTGTTTTGTCTGGCAACTACGGTATATTTGCGCCCCTGTGTGGCAATGGAATGGTGGATGATGGTGAAGATTGTGACATTGCGTTGGCCGCGGAAATTCCAGGGATTAGCTGTTCTCTGAATTGTTTGCGTGCCGGTAATGCTAACATTTCCACCGTTGCTCCGAATGGGTGTGGTGACGGAATGGTATCTTCTACTTTGGGCGAAGAATGTGATCCGGGAATTCCGAATCAGGCTAAATATTGTGATCAGTATTGTCGTTGGAAGGGCGTCACACGCACACCACCGACGAGCAATGCTTCGGATTCTTGGTGTGGTAGTGATAGCGTGACATTGGGTGAAGAGTGTGATACAGGAGAATTATCGACTTCTAGAAATGGTTGTACTCAGAATTGTTTGCATGGTGGCACACCTTTGGCTTTGGGCTGGTGCTTGAATCATAAAACTTTGGTGATTGGCGAGAAGACAGTTGGCGAAATAACAAATAATTGCGGTCAGGCTTTTTCAGTGTGCGGTAATGGGCAAATCGAACCGGGGGAACAATGTGAAGTTGGTTTGGCATCTAGTGAGACATTGATGGTGGTCGATGGGGGTTTTGTTAGTATAAAAGATGCCCGCAATTATTGTGATAACAAATGTCGATTGAAAAATTTGTGTGATATTGACTTGTATGGTTCGAGATTGAAATGTACGGCGGGTTCACCGGGTTGCAATTCCGATTGTACATTGGCTGGTTCATCTTTGCTTGGTTCATCGCCGTCTTTTTGTGGCGACGGGATTGTCGCGCCAGGCGAATGGGCTGATTGCGAATCAGACGGCTTGGCGGTCAAGAGTGGTAATCCTGTGCAAATCGCGGAAAGTGTCGGTGAGAGTGATATTGTGAATTCGGACACCAAACAGCAAGAGACTGAATTATCCGCCACGGCGAATGTTTTGCGTGTTGGCAGTGATGTGAAAAACTTGTCTTCGGTAGAGCGACGATCTGGATTGGGTAAATACGCGGTGCAGTGCGGTTTCGTAGAAAATAACGATGGTGAGAATAATTGTTTTAATAACGCAGACGGACAAAATAATTATGGAGTTGGTGACAATTCTTGTTGTTATGAACGTCCGCGGCGCGAAGCGGAATACCCGATAGACGGTGCCGGAATTCGGAGTGGCACTACACCGGTTTGTCCGAATTCTTATGTCGAAGTTGCTTTTGGTGGGGAGATTGATGAGAAGACTATCGATGGGTCAATCATGATAGCTAGGGCGATTGATACCAATAATTCGAGTAGTACTTGTAGCGATCTGGGCGAGAACGATGTCACTGATTTGGTCGAATCGACTATGGGTGAGCCGGAGATTGGCCTCGTGGCTCGGGTGTGGAATTTTGTGCATGATGCATGGATCGCTTTTGTGAATATTTTCAGGAGAATTATTGGTATGCCGGCGCTTGCGACTATGCAGGATTTGCGCGACGCGGACAATATTTGGTGCTCTGGTGGTGTGCCAGCGGACAAAAATGTCAGTTATATTTATGATGATAATAACAATGTCATATTCACGGTGGTAGGTCTGTATCCGAAGAAAATGTTTGCCAAAAGTTCATATTATGCGGTC
>DAOOSC010000027.1:0-12244 GCA_035389585.1 Candidatus Magasanikiibacteriota bacterium | reverse complement strand
TGATTTCACGCTGAATAAATTCATTTGGTGTTAAATAGCCTAAAGATTTTCTCGGGCGATTGTTTAGGCGTTCTTGGATCACTTTGATCTCTGCGTCTGTAATTGTATCAATTTTTGTCTTTCTTGGTAAGTACTGTCTAATGAGTCCATTAATATTTTCCACACCTCCTTTTTGCCAACTTTTGTATGGATCGCAGAAGTAGGTTTCTAAATTGTATTCTCTTCTAATGTCCACATGTCTCGCGCCTTCCCCTCCATTGTCAAATGTGATACTATGAAACAGGTATTGTGGGAGGGAGTCGATGCTTTCGGTGAGCGCTCGGTATGTCTCATCTTTCCCTAGGTTAGCGACCTTCGTGATCCGAACCAGCATCGACTTTCTTTCATACTGCACAGAGAGCCCTTCTTTCTGTTTAGAAAACTTCACACTGTCTGACTCCCAATCACCGAGTCTCTTTTTGGTGTTAATCATCTCCGGTCTTTCGTGTATGGACACCTTTCCAGGTACAGCCCCATACACCCTTGGTTTCCGGTCACATCTGTGATTCCTCTCTGGTCTCTTCTTTTTCCTTAGATATGGGTACAACCATTTTCCGTCTGTATATATCCATTGGTAAATTGTCTCGTGTGATACCACCCCTAACCATCTGTCTTTAATCCTTTTTAGTTGACCCGATATTTGTTCGGGTGACAATTGTTCGTATTGTAGCTTCCTAATCACAAACCGCCGTAGATGTGGATTTTTATCCATAATTTTATGATTCGTTTTCCTTTCTCGTCTTCGTGCTTTCTCTTCAGCCTCCTTTGCTCGATATATACCGTCTAGTGAGATATTTCGAGCAACTTCTCTTGATATTACAGTATGGTCTCTTTCCAAACGCCGACCGATTTGTCGGTATGTTTGTTTAAATCTGAGCCAAAGTTCAATCTTCTGTCTCTCATACAGAGAGATATTCACAGCTTTTTTTGACATAATTCCCTAGGTTATGCGTAAAACTGTATTTTACCATGAAGTGGTGCGTTGTGGGTTGAATGCGCCGTCCACAGGCTATGCTTGACAAAATTCTGTTTTTATGCTACGATGGGCCGTTGCCCTTTAAAATTAAAAATTGTATATACAACAAAGGAGGAAATGCGTCATGAAAATTGCCATCATTAGCGACATTCATGGGAATCTGGAAGCCTTAGAGGCGGTAGCTGAGGACATTAAGAAACTCGGCATTACTACCGTTTTTTGCCTCGGTGATATTGTTGGCTATGGTCCTTATCCGTCCGAATGCCTCACATTTGTGAGACAACTGGCCAAGGTCATTCTTAGTGGAAACCACGAGCAGGCAGTAATCGACACCATTGAAGCGGCCAGAGAGGCCCTGAACGATCTTGCCTTCCGTGCGATTGAATTTACTCGCGGAAAGCTCAGTGATCAAGAAGTGTCGTTTTTGCTCACCCTTCAGCCAGTGCAGACCATAGAAGAACTCCAGATCACCATCGCTCACGGTTCTGCCATTCCTGACAAAGAGTGGACGTATGTAGAAAAAGAAGGCGTTATTAAGCAAGAGCTTGAAAACTGCCCGACCAATATCTGCGTTTTGGGTCACACCCATGTGCCCTTGGTCTACGGAAGTAACCATGGCCTTTACGAGTACCTACCTGACCGAATGAACCTCGACAAAAATGAAAAGTATATCATCAATGTCGGGAGTGTCGGACAGCCTAGGGACGATGACTGCCGTGCTTCCTATGGCATAATTGAAATTGATGGAGATTCGACGTTTTTTACATTGCGTCGCGTTTTTTACAACATTCAAAAGATGGAGGACATGATACGCGAAAAAGATCTCGATCCTATCCTATACGAAAGATTGTACCGTGGCGAGTAACCCGAACCAAACAAAGGGGGTGGTATAAAATGGATGGAAAAAAGAAAAAAATAGGAAATTACTACGTTTTGAAACAAATCGGTGAAGGAGGCTTTGCCTACACTTACCTAGCAGAGCACATCGTTTTCGGGCTGCCTGCTTGCATCAAGCAGAATATCAATCTTTCCGAAAAAGATGCTGCAATGCTAATTCAAGAAGCAAAACTTCTGTGGGACATCCATCACCATTCTCTGCCGACTCTCAAGGATATTTTCCGGCTAGACGACGGCAGTATTGCAATGGTAATGAGTTACATCCCCGGTAAGGATCTCTTCAAGGTCAAAACTGAAGATTATCCGGACGGAATCGACCCTGGGCATGTTTGCTGGATGACCCTGCGCGTGCTTGGTGCATTACGCTATCTGCATTCCTATGACATCGTCCACGGAGATGTGAAGCCACAGAATACGATTATCCAACCGAAACGGCACAACGCAGTATTGGTAGACTACGGTCTTTCGACCGCATTCCCCAATCGCTTCACGAAGTGTCCGGGCTACACACCAGCTTTTGCGGCTCCAGAACAATTCGAAGGTAAGCCTCCGATACCAGAAACAGATATTTACTGTTTGGGTGTAAGTATGATTTTCGCCCTCGGGGGGAATCTCGGCTCGCTTACCATGCCATCATCCGTACCGGAAAAGCTACAGCGCTTTTTCATGCAGATGGTGCGACACGACCCACTCAAGCGTCCCAATGACGTAGTGGCGCTCGCAGAAGAACTTAGTAATTTACGGGAAATAGTGTTTGGAAGTAGGACAAGTAACAAGGAACTCATTATTAAATGAGTAAAAAGGAGGAAATCATGGCTTACAGTTGGGAAGAAGAAAGAACAGGCGGAGGAATGTCGTCTACAGATGGAAAAGGCTTCGAATCGGCGCGTGCTGCGTACAGAAGTCCTAAGCCCTCATCGACACCGAGATCCACAACCAAAAGCAAACCGGCCAGCAGCGGTTCGAGAAGCAGATCAAGCTCCTCGAGCGCGTCGAAGCCGCGTTTCGCGAAACCGAAGCCCGGAGCAACTCCGCGTCCGATCGGTCTGACGATTTCCACAGACAGTACCCACCCCATCGGCGTGATCTGTGATCACACCGGTTCGATGGGTGACTGGCCAGAAATCATCCGTGAGAAGCTGGCACTGTTTGGCAAAGAAGTCGAGCGCTACGCACCGAAATATGCGATCAGTTTCTGTTTCGTCGGTGACACCAGATGCGACGCGCACGGCCTGCAGGTTCGTGAATTCGGTTCTGGCCCAGCTCTCGACGAGCACCTCAGCAAGCTTTATGCCGAAGGCGATGGTGGGGACACTGAAGAGTCATACGCAGTAGCAGCATACTACTATCTGCACCACTGTGACATTCCGAACGCCGTCAAGCCCATCCTGATGTTTATCCTTGACGCGCCCGATCACGGTAGTGTGATTCCGGCAGAAATCGAGGCCTACACCGGCGACGTGATCAACAAGCCGATTAGTATCGAAAAAATCTTCAAACAGCTTACGGCAAAATTCCGCGTCTACGTTGTGTCCGCCAAAGGCAGATACGAGGACTACTGGACGAAGCTTGTTGGTGAACAGCATTTCATCAAGATCGACGAGGTTCGTGACATCGTCGAGGTTCTCATCGGTATAGTGGCCGGAGAACTCGGCGAGTACAAAGACTTCGAAATGCGTTCATCCGCACGGCACTCCGACAAGCCGGATCGAGTTTCCCGCGTTGGTGATTCACTGAAATCAGTCAAGGAAACTTCAGGCAAAATGACCTCTGGCAAAGGTGTCAGAGCTGGTGATGAAGAATCCGGTGGAGGCAAATCTATGCGCAGCCGGAAACTCGTCTAACATCATTGGGAGGATAATCCATGAAAGCAATATCAACGATTCACCCTCTCAGCCCTTTTCTAGCAGACGTAGTCGGACACCCAGTAATTTCGGGTGTCCGGCTCAACACCGTCATGCCGATGAGAAGGCCACTGGAAGAAGGACTTTTACGGCTGAAAAAAGCGGTTGGCGAAAAGGATATTTGGATCGACCTCAAGTGCCGCCAAATTCGCACTTCGCACGGTTTTTTCTTCGACGCCCCTGAGCGTCCCAGGAAAATCGTCGTTGGTGACACTACTTTTTCGCTCGACCCTTCGTGCCCAAGAACTCACGGGGTGATCAAAACACCGCCGTGGGCAGAACTGACCATTACCCACAAGATCAAGCTCGACTTGTCGAAAGGGCCTGTCAAATGCTACATGCAGGACGGCTATGATTCGGCATATATCGCCGACATCATCGACGGAAATCGGCTCATCATGCTCGACGGACCGAAGCGGGTGGTCGGTGGAGGAGAATCGATCAATATACTCGACCCGAGTCTGGAAATCGAAGGCTACCTTACCGAAACCGACCGAGAGTTCATCGAAGCAGCAAAGAAAGTCGGTATTCACACCTACATGCTTTCGTACGTGGAGCAGGACAGTGACATTTCCGATTTGTTCGACCTTGATCCGGACGCCAAGGTGCTAGCCAAGATTGAGTCACGAAAAGGTATCACTTGGGCTACCGAATCGTTTCCGAAAAAATTCGCAACCAATCCGCAAGTTTCACTGATGGCTGCGCGCGGAGACCTTTATGTCGAAATCGGCATCGACCGACCCGACAACATCATCAAAGCAACAAGAAAGATCATCAAGGCTGACCCGCAAGCAATCTTGGCTTCGCGAATTCTCACATCGCTTCGCCAAAGCTCTAGGCCGACATGCAGTGATATCACCGACATCGAATGTTCCCGTTTAATGGGATATAAAACTCTCATGATCGGTGATGACATCTGCTTCGACAAGGGGCCGCTCATGTTGGCCTTGGATATTCTCAAAGCAATCGACTAAGGAGGGCTTCATGAATCTTCTAACGCTGGAATCACGAGGTAGTATAAAAGGCGGAACGGGTTATTTCCTGAGAACAGCAGATGACTTCCGCATTCTCGCCGCTGACACACTACTTCGAGAAGACAGTGGTGTTACGCGGAAGCTGGGGATTTCTGTTTCATCCGGCTGTCAGGTCGGTTGCCGATACTGCTTTACCAACAAGTATGGTCGTTACCGGCGATTGTCCCCAGAAGAGTTATGTGGGCAGGTTAAATTTCTGCTTGCCAACAACCCTTCAAAAAGCTGCGACACACTGAAGATTTCACTCAAGCAGATGGGTGATCCGTTGCTGAACGCTCGCAACGTAGTACTCGCATTACGAAAATTGGCGGTAGATTTCCCTGATGCGATGATGGTGGTTTCCACAGCGGCACCGAGGGTTGAAGAGGATTTCTTCGGAGAACTACAAAGACTGCAAGATGAAGGAGTCAATATACGGCTACAGTTTTCCTGTCACACCACCGACGATAATGAGCGAAATTATCTGAGCCCAAAGATTCGGATGATGCGTTTGGAAGAAATCGGCGATATGGCTAATCACTGGCGAGGCCAGCTTGTGACACTCAACTTCGTGATAATGGAAGGCTACACCTACAATGTCACGAGATTGGAGAAGATATTTTCTCCGGAGAAAGTGTTCATAAAGGTCAACTACATTGACCCAAACTCGCAGACCGCGAAATTCAACTTCCACGATGCTGAATCCAAAAAGACCGCCTTCGTCAGTGCACTCCACACAGGAGGGTATCAACTGGCCTATAGGCACATGTAAGTCTGAACATTCAAAGACCCAATCATTGCGATTGGGTCGTTTTTTATCTTAGAGATACATTACAAAGAACTAGCTAGAACAACGCAAACATTCTAAAAAAACTGATCTCGATATTTTAACCACCTCTTGACAAACACCATATTTTGTGCTTAAATAGGTTCAGATTCCCTATTTCAGGGATGCTTTACAACCTACGAGGAGTACTAGAAATGGACACCGGCAACATCGTTCTTTCTCTGCGAATCGGCGATCTGCCCATAAAGAAACTGGACAAGATCTTTTTCGAAAAATACGGGGTCGTCTACTTGGGAGAGTTTTTCGCTTTCTTCAGAGCGTACCAACGAAGTATTTCGAAATTCCACCATGCAAAAGCTGTGCTGAGGATAATTGAAATACTCGACGAATTCGGTTACAGCCCGACAGCTGATCCTATGTGGACACCCCCTACTACCACGACCTCGAGAAGCTATTCGCCACATGAGGGGAAAAATCAACGAAATTTACCACAGAAGGAATTTTCAGAGTTCGTTGCACAGCCATTACGAAAACATGGGGATTCACGCGTGGATGATGATTCCTTCCCTGTGGGAGGCGCCAAAACGAGAACCCGAGTGCTGGAAAGAATACCGTCGTTCGATGAACGAAGGAGATAACTTCCAAAAAGCCGAACCATCCGATGATGCGGAAAAACTTCCGACCCCACACGCTCCGAACCTGCTTCGCCCCGTCACTGAACTTGAACTTTCGGTTCGGACTGGGAACTTGCTGAAAAATGCTGGAATTCGCCTCATTGGTGATCTCGTGCAGTTTAGCGAAGTCACCCTGATGAAACCAACCCAACGACGAGGTTTTGGGTTTGGTAGAAAGTCCATAAAGGAACTCAAGGACGTCCTTGCTCCAATGGCATTTAGTCTCGACATGTCACCAAATCACCCAATGATCGATGAATTCAACTTTCGTAAGCTCGAACAAAAGGATCCCGACTAAGCAGGATCCCCACAGCCACCGTTTTCAACCTTGTAAAAGTGTTTGAAGCCGGTGGTTATTTTTTTGCAAATTTTCAAAAAGAAAGAGCTGAGAGTTGACAAGAATGTTTGAATATAATAAAATGCCCAAGCTTTGAAAACACCAAAAACTGCGCCAAAACGCAAAAGGAGGAAACATGGAAGTGGAAATGGAATCAAAGTATCTTGATCTTTTCGAAACTTTCAGTGCGGTGACAAAAACAGTTCTTTCACCTCGCACATCGATTCCGTCGAATTTAGTGGAGGCGGAGTTCAGAGGAATTGTCGGACAATACCTACAACCCCAGAGGAAATTTTTTAACCTCCAGTGGCTGGAATACGGTCTGGCTCGAATCAACGAATATTGCGGATACATCAATCGCGGAACCAGCCAGACCAAATTCACGCAGATAGATGAACTCCGAATGGCTTGGTTCCTACACCGATACCGACCAACTGCCACAGCATCTTGTGTCGAAGCCCGAGTCATCCTCACCCGGATAGAAACAGGTGCGGACAAAGTGAAGGTTATTACCGATCTCATCCAAACGACAGCCGGACATTCTCGCTACACGAACCCTGCTCATGCCCTGATGCAAGATGTGAGCATCGCCTATCTCGGAGAAGGATCCCGCGTATTTTCAGAATTTGAAGGACGTCTGAAAATAGAAAGAAGTTTCGGAGATGAGCGAAGATGCGCAATCGAACGAAGAAACGAATTACGCGAGCTACTACGTAATGCCACTATCTATCAAACACCCTTTTTCCAACACACACGCGAAACCCAAGCGATGGACAATATCCATACCAGCATCAAAGAACTGGCACAAATAATCGAGGGCTGACACACGGATGTCACCCTACCACACCTACCCGCGCCCCTCGGCGCGGTATTTTTTATATTATTTCCGCAAAGCTTCACGCGCCATATCCAAAAAACCAGTGACATTTTGCTTGTCTCGCATCCAATACCACCATTCCACTCCCCACAAATATGCTCGCGGTGTACCGATGTGTGTGACGTAATCGAGATTTTTTTCAAAATATTTCAAACTCATTGTACGGTATTGAATGGCAAGTGGCGTATCCATCACACTCGCGTCCGAAAACCAAGGCTCCGCTTGTAGTTCCATAATGTACATATCGGCTGGATTCCTCCCGACCAGAAATGCATGCAAAGTGTACCAACCAGCTGGAATCCACGAATAATTCCAAATGTAATTATTCGGCGTACGTACACGACGATACAGAGTCACTCCGAATTTATCTGCCGCGCTCGCGGCCTCACGCCAATCAGATAATTCCCCGCTATCCGTGACAATTATTTCGTGCTTTGGATCCAAATTTTTTACAAGCGCGATTTCTTCTGCAACAATTTCCTCATCGAAACCCAAACACGCACCAAACTTAAATTTGATGTATGGTTCATTTTCCACTTGCCAAATTTCGAGCGCAGAATGTTTCGAATATCTCTCCACCGTATTTTTCACATAGAGCGACAATGACTTTCGGTAGTCGGTATTCGCGAGAGAATTCGCCCACTCTGGCACATGACACTCCGGCCAACGAGGTGCTTTCTGCCCCACGACGAGAGTCACTTTCGCACCATAATCACGCGCCCGATCCATGAGGAAATCCATGTCCGCATAATCAAACTTCCCCGGTTCTTTTTCAATGTCGTTCCACGCGACCGTCAAGCGCAAATATTTCGGTCGCAAATCACGCAACATTTCTTCATAAGTCGCCCGCCAATCCAAACCCAAATATTCCGCATGGCGATAATTATATGTCAAACCGTATTCGACCGGATATGTTCGAAATGACATTATCCAAACAATCACATACACGAATAAAATCATCGCGAAAATTATCACGAGGAAATACTTAATAAAATTCCAGAGTACATGCATATAATTATACTATCCGCCCTCCTTCACCCCACCTCTCGCGAGAGGCGGGGCTTCGTAGGGCACGCTAAAATGCAAAAAATGCCGTGCCGATCGCTACAAGTAAAATCGCAATCGTCTGCACGACCAATTCTCGATGTGTAAAAAATTCCTTGAAAAATTTCGGACGAAACTTGGACAAAAGAAAAATAAAAACAAACAATAAAACATATTGCACACCTGAAAGCGCATTCACGAGAGTCACCGAACCGATCGCGATCGCGTACTGAATCAATACCACCGCGACGATTGCCAGCAGTTTATCGGAAATTACATACAGAATCGGATGGCGCACTGAGACCGAAGTCGAAGTATTTTTTTTCTGATGACCGCGATGGAACAAACTCCGCCACACCGCTGGCGCAAATAAAAGCGGAAGTGCAGTGACACCCATGAAAAACCTCGTCCAAATAAATGCGTTCGCGAAATCATACTGCCCATATAGATATTTCGCTGTCACATGTGAAACCGCAAAAAATACCGCTGACAATATTGCCCACACAAATCCAATATGAAAACCGCTATGCCGACGACTTTTTTCGGCCGAAAGCAATATGGACGCAAAAACCAAGACCACCATACCGACAATCTGCATCGAAGTAAGTCTCTCACCGAGGAAAACCAGAGCCAGGGCAAATACTGCGAGTGTGACACAGGCGCCATTGAAAGGTGTAATATGTGAAGCTTCACCCACTTTGATCGCCGCATAGAGCCCGAGCAATGCTAGCCCATAAGCGACACCCGACACTACCGCGAACAACCAATCAATTCCTGAAAGTAGTGGAAAGCCGAAAAATGGCCAAGCCAAAATCACAAGAAACATGAAGAGGCATGTATAAAAAGTGTACACCAGTGGAGACGAGACCGATTTCGTGACAATTTTTTTGTCCATTATGAAAACAACCGCGAGTAGAAAATAGCCCAAAAACGCACACAATAGCCAAAACATAGATTTAGAGTAAATGAGTCATTTCGATTTCACTACGACGACCATGAAGCACAACTTCTTCGATGTGATAGGCGCCATTACGCGGCGCATCGAGGAAGCCTTTCATCGCGGCTTCGGCGAGCCAGCCAGACTCGAGCCAGTCAAACAGCCACTCATTGGTAAAATGAGGATCCTCTTCGTCCACACCAGCGCTAATCGCATGCAACCATTGTTTGTTGAAATGTTCTTGTGATCCGACCGGAGGCGCGATAATAATCGGCAAACCGAGACCGACATAGAAAGATAATTCGCTCGGCTTGGTCCAGAGGATATCCGTATTATTCAAAAGCAAGTTAAACTTTTTGAAGTATTCTTCTTTCGATTCGGCATACAAAATACTCACATCACGTTCTGGCGTGAGGCGACACTCTCTGCAAAACTCCGAATAATACCGATACACATCATTGCGCACCCCAGCCACGAGATTTATCTTCACAGTGCCTTTTTTGATTTCACTATGGAGACTATGCACGATCGTGCGACCAATCTCGCGCTGAGCACCAGCGCCACCGACCGCGAAAGTGATCGTGAGCGGACGCGAGGCTGGTTCATCCACATGCCGAAATTCATCTCCCAACACTTCCTCGAGAGTGTGGCGGTATTTATGACGGAAACGATGGTGTGGATCGAGCACAGAGAGACGTTTGGCGAGGCTTTCGCGCAAAACAGTTAGTTTCTTTCCACCAATGTTTTCTTTTGGCAAAGGAAACCCAGTGACAAAAATTTTTTCTTCGCGTACGCCATAGAGCAGAAGCCTCTCCTTCACACGACGATTCGGCACAAGATATTGGATACGAGATTTTTTCGGATTCATCGGCGCCCAAGCTCGAGCGACATCCGCATCGCAACAAACCATGAAAATATCTTCTTTGAAACCATGCTCCTCTGCGAAATACGCAGGCGCGAAAAATGTGGTGATAAGCGGATGCGGGTCACGATTTAATTTCAAAACCAAATCTCTCCCCCAGCCCTTCCTAATCTGAGAATAGATAACACGCACCTGATAAGAAGGGTGAGATAAATCACGAGCGGGATAAAAATCATCAATCTTTTGAATTTTCTCCATTACCGCAAAAGCCGCCTGTCCGAAAATCGGAGAATCTTTGTGGCTTGAAACAAACTCATACAGACGCCTCGTCCCATTCCATTCGCGATAATCACGTTTCGGAATACCAGCGTATGAATTAGCGTTGATAATTTTCCCACCGACAGCAATATCACGAAGCGGATAAGCCGCACGCAAATGACCATACCCCATATCGACAGCGACGACGTGGGCGGAATTATTATTGACAGGCATAAGTTTTTGAAAAATCTAGTATATTATACCACTTTTTTGATTTCGAACAAAGGATCTTGTCAAAAACGAAATACCATAGTATAATATCCACAGTTAAAAAATAAATGCGGGCGTAGTTTAGTGGTAGAACAATGGTCTCCAAAACCATTGGTGGGGGTTCGATTCCCTCCGCCCGTGCCACTCTCACATGATACTCCTAGTCATCATAGACATAATCCTACTGTTATTTTCCATTCTGATAATGACGGATTTTTTTAATATTATTTTCCGCGGTTTTGCGCCTCTCGTCGGGAGCCGACAGACTGCTCTCGATACAATTTTGGAGAACATCAGCCCCCAACCAAACCAAGTAATCTATGAACTCGGTTCTAGCAGTGCGAAATTTCTGCGCATGGTCGAAAAAAAATTCTCCGATGTAAAATTAATTGGCCTTGAATACTCACCGATCCCCTTTCTAATTTCCAAACTCTTTCTCCGATTGAAAAATAGCCGAGTTGAAATTCGCTTTCAAAACATGTTCAAAGTCAGTCTGCAAGAAGCGGATTTGATATATTGTTATCTACTCCCCGGCATGATGGTGAAATTGGGCGAAAAAATTCATGCGGAATGCCGACCCGGCACAATCCTGGTTAGTTATACATTCTCCGTACCGAATTGGAGGCCAGAAAATATAATCAAACAAGACGGCCGCCTAATTTACTTCTACAAAGTCTGAAAAGAATAAGGGGTTGACGAGACACCGATTTTGGTGTATTTTTGTTCTGGCGCGACATATTACCTAACCATGGGTATATGTCGGTTGTACATTATGAACAAAAAACATCAGGAGTTTTGAAATGAGAAAAAAACTCAACACCCGAGTCAGCAAAGCCGAAGAAGAGGGGTACGAAGAATACGAAACCATCCTAGCTAGCGCCATTGTCCACAGACTAGGCATGCTGACGCAAATCCAAGCTTCTCTGGAGAAAATCCAAGGATCCCTCAAGTACAAAGCGGTCAAAGCCCCAGAACTTCGTCGAAAACTGTATGATGTTGGGGCGCTCTGTACCCAAGCCGGCTTCTTCTGCGTCACAGAAGAAATAGGCCGACTGATACAAGACACCGACCCAGCCTCAGGCTACAGCGTAGATGCGGTCATCCAGAATATTTTACTTCCGGACACCCTACGCGAATATATTCTCCAGCTCAATCAACAAATAACCGTACTCGAGAGGATCAAAAATGACGACCGAATGTGGTTGATTCTCCACCAATTTGAATTTCTGCTGACAAAGCCATAGCGATATATACTCCTGTCATCCGACACCTCGACCAGCCTAACCGCTGGTTTTTTATTCCAAAAACTCAATTCACCACACCCCCAAGTTTGACAAAACTCTCATTTTGTGCTATAATACGCCATTCT
>DAOOSC010000026.1:0-12350 GCA_035389585.1 Candidatus Magasanikiibacteriota bacterium | reverse complement strand
TCAGCGGTTTTTGACCAATTATGCTCTCGGGCAATTTTTATGCCTTTTTGAATTTTTTCACCAGAAACAGCGCCCCCTGTCACCATCAGAACCATACTTTCTGCCATTTTTTCCGGTGAAGTACAATCGACCTCAAACGACGCATCACTCGCAATTTCTGGTGATGATCCGTGCGTAGATGTCAAAATTGGGACACCAACGGCAAATGCTTCGAGAATAGGCATACCGAAACCTTCGAGCATCGGCGGAAATACATAAGCCGCAGCGCCTTTCAGAAGCGGCAACATTTCTGTGTCGTCGAGAAATCCCGGGGCAATGATCGAGTTTTTGAAAACAGAATTATCGATTAATCTTTTCGTATTCTCCCCACCGAAGCCGAATGATCCGACCAAAATCAATTTGAAATCTTTTCCGACATTTGTTTGTTTGAAAATTTCAAAAGCTTTCACCAAATTTTCTGTATTCTTTTTATTTTCAATTCTCCCCACAAACAAAAAGTATTTTTTTGGAATCAAATTATATTTCTCCGCCACTTTTTGTATTTCTAATTCTGCAATCGGAGCAAAGAACTTTTCTTCGACTCCATGATGAATGGTGAAAATATTTTTTTCAATCATTTCACCCGTCGAAGCCTTGCGCGAAGGCGGGCCGAGATACTTAATTAAATCCTGTCGCACAAAATCACTCGGTACGATCACCGCGCCAGACCGACATGCGAGCCGTGCCGCATAGAGTGAATACCATTTTTCAAACCAATTATACGCATCGGGCGAATGCAGAGCCGACACATCATGAATCACACTGACAGATTTCGCCGGTCGAATGAGCGGGAGAACATGCGCGGGTACAAACAATACATCGACTGGATGAAAAAGTATTTCGAAAGACAAACGAATTTGTGTCCAGAGACGACGTGGTGACCAATTCAGAATCTTATTTTCCCAATTTTTTGGTAAAGGAAATATTTCTGCACGAAGAGGTCGACGCGAATACAAAACCACCTGCACATCTTCAGGAATTTGATGTCGCAAGTGCGAAATGATTTGGAGGGCATAGCGCCCGACACCTGTTAGATTTTCCCCTACTTCGATGCGCGACGCATCAATTCCGATTTTCATATTTTATTTGGTCGCGAGAATACTGCGTTTGTATGCGTCGAGATTTTCGAGAGCAATACCGGTACCTTTGGCCACGCAGAGTAATGGCTCATCCGCGACATAACAAGACACGCCCGTAGCCTGAGAGATGAGTGCGTCCAAATTGCGCAGAAGGGCTGTCCCGCCTGCGAGCACTATACCTTTGTCCATCACATCAGCCGAAAGTTCTGGAGGGGTTTTGTGTAAAACTTCTTTGACCGCGTCAGCCAAACCCTCGAGATCGTGTTGGAGAGCTTCGGTCGTATCATCCGATGAGACCGTCAACGTGCGTGGCAAACCGGAAATCACATCACGACCCTTTATATCCATCGTCAATGGTTTGTCCATAAACATGGCCGAGCCGATCGCAATTTTCAATTCTTCAGCCGTACGTTCACCGATCGCGAGACCGTATTTGCGACGGATATGCTCAGCAATCGACGCATCGAAACGATTACCTCCGATCCGCACCGACCCCCAAGACACAATTCCACCAAGTGAAATCACGGCAATCTCGGCAGTACCACCACCGATATCAATAATCATATGTCCGGATGGACTACCGATCGGAATATCCGCACCAATAGCTGACACGATCGGCTCTTTGATGATATATGCCGCTCGCGCACCAGCGGCCATCGCCGCGTCGATCACAGCACGACGTTCGGTCGAAGTGATCCCAGCGGGTACCGCGATCATCACCTCTGGACGAAACAAATGTACACCACCCAGAGCTTTGTTGATGAAATAGCGAAGCATCGCTTCGGTCGTGTGATAGTTCGCAATGACACCTTCTTTCAATGGACGCTCCGCAACAATCGAATCCGGAGTACGCCCAATCATTTCTTTCGCTTCCATTCCGACAGCTAAAACTTTTTTATCGTCTTTCGAAATTGCCACCACCGAAGGCTCATTAATAACAATTCCGCGTTTCGGAACATACACCAAAATGTTGGTGGTGCCGAGATCAATGGCAACTTTTTTTATAAACATATCTACTTAATTTTACAGACTAAAACCCCACCCGCACACTCAAATCCTCCCGCAAATTTGCTGAATAATCAAAAATCGCGTCTCCCCGCTTCCCTTCTGTTTCCTCCGGAGTGATTGGTACTACATTTTTACCAAATTCTAGCTGTAAAGTCAACCCGAGCTCCGGTAAGCCGTTTTGTTTTTCCACTTGAAGTGAATACTCCCCCGCATCAATTTTCGCGCCAATGTCTAATGGCAAAACATATTCGAAAGCCAAAGTCTTCGTCTCTCCCGGTTCGATCGCAATAAAAGCACCAAACCAACTACGACCTAATTCTGTACCTATATCATATTTACCCACTTCCGTCGAACGATCCCATTTCATCGCCCCCTCACCACGAATAAATTCAGATCCAGTCGGCACAAAAACCCGCGCATAAGTCCGATACCGAGTGGTTCGCCAATCAAATTTGCCAGTATGCACATACTTCATTTCTACGCGCGCTCGCCACTCACCATCAACTTTTTTCAAAGTATAAAATAAATTTCTCTGAATTGCATAGTCAGTTTTGAGTGCCGCCAAATTGGCATCCACCCACAAGACCGCATCATTACCAATCGCCAAATCCTTCACTCTACCAGAAAGTCCAGATTCAGTAATTCTTTTCTGCAGATCATCATCCGACAAATACATAAAAATATGTTTTTCTCTCGACATTTCCTGAAACAGGGGACCTAATTTGGTGACGAGGCTACTGAGGTCAGTGCCAATTTTCTGTGTAATCGCCAAAGCCAATGGCTCCATAATATCTTTGCGATCGGTTCGAGCGACGCCTTTGTCCGTGTAGCCATACTCGACTTCATACTCTAGTTTCTCGACCGCATTGTTCGAATTGAAGTCTATTCCCCCAACCGAAATAGGGCCAGTGATTCCAAGCAGGCGTGCAAAAACATCAGTTGTCACACCAATCACGCCATCAATCGAATCCGCTCTTTCTCCGCCTTCACCGCGATATAATTCCAAAGTCTTCATCGCACTCTCCGCAAAATCTGGCGACCAATTCGCATCCCTGAAATACCACCGATCTACGCCCAAATGTTCGCGTAAAATTGCTGGTGGTTCTGGACGCCAAGTATCCGACACACCCCTATCCAACGCCTCAGAGCCGGACATTTTCACAATATTCATCCGGCCTCTCTCCACATTTACCACAGCGTATGAGCCAATGAACCCACCACCTGGTCGCATTTCGGTATTATTCAAAAACAAAACCAAATAATTCATCGGTCTGCTCACACCCAAAAGGCGCGGTAGGATCGGAACCAAAGCCGCCGTATCACTACCCATTTTTTCACTCACTTCTTTTTGTAAGATATCCATGACAAACGGAGATTTCAAAAAACCTGCCCCACCATCAGACATTAAATTGGTTTTCACCCAATAATAAACCGCCAAAGAAAAAATTATCAAGACCACGGCCACGACCATTATTATCAGGGTGAAAATTCCACCTTTTTTATTTAACTTCATATTACTTGCGTTTTTTGGATGAAACATTGAAACCTAGATATCTACCCAACATCAAATGTGTGACCGCATCAATCGCCGGTATTGAAGAAACCAAAAGCATTGAAATCGGCAGAAGCAACCATTGCACAATCATTACCACATACATATACGGCGGCTGTTTGTCTGGACGTCTCGGCAATAGTGGAATCGAGAGTATGACTGATAGTAGCAAACCGATAGTCGCAATCGTCATCATATTACCAAGCATGTGCGGTGCATTGAAAAATAATGCACTCTGGCGAACATCTTCACCCGCAAACCACATCGGCATCCGACTAATCACAGTAAGCAGAGGGGCGACCAAACACCACGACCACTTCCCTTCCCATTCCAAAAATACTTTTCTAAATTTTTTATACCACGGAATTAATTTCCCTTTCTTTTTGAACTCCGTGATCAAAAACGGAATATGCTCCGTCCCCCAAGCCCACCGACGCTGTTGTTTGTATAAGTTTTTCAGACTCTTCCAGAGAGAATCATCTCGCGTCGTGTCCATAGACACGGGCAAATATATTGGCTGTACTTCATAGTCTCCGTTGTACGCGAGGAAACACTGATAAAAGATGCGTGAATCCTCACTCACGATCCTCTTGTCATGATAACCCGCATCAATCAGCGCCCGAAAACTCATCGAATGGGAAGAGAAAGTGACGAGGCCGTCCTGACGAGCGAGAGAAGTCAAAAGCCAAAATGTCGTACCAAAAGCCATGAGACGCAAAACTGCGGGTGACTCCCACATGTTGTTGTTGTAGAGTGCGACAGGTTGATACGAGAAACGAGTCGGTCGTTCAGTATTACAATATAAATAAGTGAGGTAAGAGAAGTAACCAGGATGACACACAGTATCAATGTCAAACACGGTGACGATAATTTCATCATAATTCCAACCACGTTTATCAACGAGCGCATGCACGGCTTGTTCCGAATAGTGTAAATTGGATCCTTTGCCCTGAATTTCATCCGGCAAATCGACCGGATGTAATGTCCCAATAATTTCTCCGAATCTCCCTTGGTAGCCGTTTTTTATTTTCGAAAAAATGCTGTCAAAATTTTCTTTCTGCCGAGCCTCGCCTGCCACCACAACCGTGAATTTACTTGGATCATACACTGATTTGGCCACACTCTCGATTGCCGTATTGACTACATCCCAAGTCTCATTGTATAGAGTCAGAAAAACAATATGTTTCTTATCTTCATACTTCGGCGCTTCATGGCGCATTTTGTCCACCCAATCAATCCGCGAAGCGCGATGATAGCGCCACCAAGCGATCACGAGATAAAACGCAAAATAACAAGCTCGAAATACCCAATACAGATCAAAAACCAAAACAAAATAAATCATCCACAAAGGTACAAAAATGGACAAAAAAATTGTGATGAAAAATGTGAACCAAACCGATAAGCCTGGTAAAATTTCAAACAAACGATAGCGTTGGTATTCGGTAAGCATATTTAGTTGGCAACCTTCTGTTTTATCGTGTGCCACAAACTACGATTTTCACTAATATTCGGTCCAGATGCGTAAGTGGCCGACACATAGGCACTAGGTGTTTTATTAAATCTTTTTTCCAAATCAGCAAAATCTTCTGAATCGCCAGATTTCAGAGAGATCACCGGACGACTGGTCGTGTGAAAAAACGCGTTCGCCCAAGTGATTGCAACACGCACACTAGTAAAACTACCTTCGCCCGTATGAACCGCCACACCCAATAAATTTGACACCTCAATCCGACAAAGTTTAAAAAATTTATCCAAAGATAATAAGAGATCGGTGTTACGACCGACATAAGCACGCTCTCGAGTACAATCCTTAGACACCAATCGCAACTTGATGACATTTCTTTCCGTCAAATCTACTACTAGATACATAACTATGGAGATAGTAATTTAAACTTATCTTCAATAATCAAATGATCGGCTTCAAAAATAGAATATAAGAATTTATCCATCATACGTCTACGATCGGAAAATTCTTCTTTGCTAAAAATCGTATAACGCACCTCAAAACCGAGATCCTTCTCCGCCTGAGAAACAATTTTCTCCACCACCCCCTCGCGAACCGCTCCAACAAGCAAAATGTCTGTTTTCGCTGTCTTATCACCAGTGAATCTACCAGACAAAACGATTAGATCTATTTCACCACCCTTTTCTTTCAGCTCCGCCACAAACTGTCGCTCACCAATCAACTGGTCTTTCAAAAGCAAATCCCGCAATTCCGGATATATCGTAGAACCGACATTCAGAGTATAATATTTCCGCAAACTACCACCGGCCGAGGCATTCTTACTTCGTCGTTCACTCTCCACCAATTCGACTTCGGAGATAATCCCTGAACGCAACAGAAGGTCAAGCTCACGCCGAACGGCATTGATCTGTGTCTCGGTCAGACGGCCGAGCTGACGCACAAAATACCGTTCAATCGGCTCACGAAAAAAAATCTTCAAAAGTTTGAAGCGTGTTTTCGAACCAAATAGATACTCAAGCATACAATTACATAGCACCTCCACAAGCATTCTGACAACCACCGAACAGATAAATTACGCAATGTTTGCGGATGGACTTGTTTTATAGTATAATTTATCTGTCCCTAAAAGTCAAAAGGTGTTATGTCTAGCAATTTAATCGAACTTAAGGAGTTTTTCGTCGAGGGTGGCCATACCGAAAAATCCCATGTTTTACTGCATATTACCGAACCAACCACTTCCGAAGAAGCGGCGCGTGGTTATTTTTTTGCTTTGGCGGAAATAAATCGCGGTGACAAGCGCCAAATCGAACAACTTCAACGCGTCATTACTGAATTTGAACAGGAATATTACTCCTCACCCCAAGCACCCAACAAGCAAATCTTCGAGACCATACTCGAGACGGCCAACCGACGCAGTCATCATGTTTTGAATTTTCCCTACTCCACCGTTCATTGTCTATTTGGCGTGATTCACGACACAGAGCTGTATTTCGCTTACCATGGCCATCCTCGTAGTATATTGTATTATCTGGAAAACGAAGAAATCAAACACGCCTTCGCAATTGATGAAAATGAAATTCCCGCCGATCGCACACAACTTTTCTCCACGATGATCGAGGGGGCGATGAACCCGGGAGATTTTTTCTACATTTCCACTCCGGAAACCGACAAACATTTCACTATTGATCGTGTCGGGAAAATACTTTCTTCGCGCACCCTCAAACAAAGTTCCGAACATATTGAAAAAGTTCTAAAAGACTTGCATGGCACCACATCGTTTGGTGGTATTATTTTCTACTACCCCAAAAAATCCGAAATAAAAATATCGACGGGGAAAATGCCAACCAACCTAAAATCAGATTCCACCGAATCAATTAGAAATCTCAAAAGAAACGAAACGGCGGCAAATTATGTCATAAACAACAGTCCGCTAGAATCAATCCTCGCAAAGACCCAGTCAGCCATCGCCAATACTAACCGAAAAAAGACAGGCGGGGCAAATGATTCTTCACCACATTCGCCGAGACATCGTTCAGCTAGTAATTCCACGCTCGGTATTATTTTCACAGGCATTGGTCATGCTCTGGTAATTTTTTTTGGTGCAATCTATCACGCTATCCGCACAGTTTTAAAATATACTGGACGAACTCTCGTGTTTCTTTTTCTACTTATTACCAACAAAGATAAAAAAAGAGCTGACGTAATCCGAACACTCCGAGAAGACATCGAATCCCAAAAAGATCGATGGCACAAAGTCCCCATTACAACAAAACTCGCCCTAAGTATTTTTACTCTACTCATAATCGCCCTATTTGTGAGCGTAGCGGTGATTCGCGCACGAGAAACTCGAGCTACGCGGACTTTGGCGGCCGAAAACAAATACCAGGAAACAATTGATCGCAAAAACGCGGCAGAGGCGGCTCTAATCTACGGAGACGAAGCTCGAGCACTCGAACTTTTCAACGAAACACAGGCATTGCTCGAAGAATACACCCAGCTATCAGATGCCAAAGATACTTCCGAAAAAAAATCCGCAATAGAAAAAGAGATGAAAGATGTTCTCAATCGTTTGCGTCGAATCTATGCAGTAGAACCACAAATTTTTTCTGACATTACCCAGAAATTTCCCGATAGCAAAGCCGATTCAATTATCGTTCTTGATAAAGAAATTTTTGCTTATGGTGTAGACGACCACCGACTATACCGAATAAATCTCAACAACGCGGAAATAAATGCAACCGAATACGACCCGATTTTCAAATTCAAAAGCGCGGCTGTACCCAAAGAGCAAGACATTATCGCTTTTGTGTCTGGAGAAAAAAACATTGTATTTTTCGATAAGAAAACCAACGCTCTCGTGAGTCGAGAAATCACTTTTCCGACTAGCACGGTGTCTCTTTCTGATATTTTCATATATAGCCGACGACTCTACGCTCTCGACACCCAAAATAGTACGATCTGGAGACATAACGAAACCCAAACAGGCTACGATCGAGGTTCTGTCTGGAACAAAAATTCCGCCCCCGATCTCAATCAAGGCACATCTATCGCAGTCGATGGCGATGTATATATCAGTCTAAGCAATGGAAAAATTCTCAAATTCGCATCTGGCGAAGCGCAGGCATTCTCAATCACCGGCCTCGACCCAGCCATAACTGGCACGAAAAAAATCTGGACATACAATGGGTTGCAAAACCTCTACATTCTCGACCCCGCCGGCCACCGACTCATCATGGCAGACAAAACTGGAATTTTGCGTGCCCAATTCACTTCCGAATTATGGCAAAACCCCACCAGTATGTACATTGACGAGCCAAACCAAACGGCTTATATAATCGACAACGGTAAAATTTATAAAATAAAATTAACCATTGAATAATATGGGAGAGACACTCGGTAAGGCCATGGGATGCTCGGCGATTTTTATTATCGTCACAATCACTCTCGGTTTCATATTAATTTAATCTCGGAATTTCTGAATAAAAAACAATGAGCAAGCGCTCACTGTTTTTTATTATACAATTTCGGCTAGTTATAACCCAAAATCGAAGACCCCACAAGCACTGCTGTCGCGCCAATAATACCAACAATCGTCAACCAAGCGATAATGTTACCAATTGGCTTGTTCACATAATCCCCCATAATATGTTTGCTGTTTATAATTTTCATCACAAAAATCAAAATTACCGGCAAAAGCGCACCGTTCAAATCCTGCGACAAAATCATTACTGTGACAAGAGAGATTTTTGGCCACAGAACGATCAAAGCTGGCAAAATAATTGAAATCAAAATTATTGTGTAAAATATTTTACCTGTTTTCCAAGTGGTATTGAAACCCGATTCCCAACCAAAAGCTTCACAAATAGCATAAGATGTCGCTACCGGTAAAATAAAGGCACCAAGCATTGAAGCGGAGAAAAGGCCAAAAGCAAACAGCATCTGCGCTAAATGACCAGCAATCGGCTCAAGTGCGCGCGCCGCATCTGCCGCATCAGTAATTCTAATACCGTGTTTATACAATGTAGCAGCCGTACTGATGATAATAAAAAAGCTGACTATATTTGTTAAAAATGCACCAAAAAAAACTTCAATTTTTTCTGCCTTGTAATGTTTAATATCAAGCCCCTTATCAACCACATACGATTGAATAAAAAACTGGCCCCAAGGCGTGATTGTCGTACCAATCAAAGCAATCATCGCAAGAAAAAACGGAGTATTCAATTGTACTTGTGGGTGAAACATATCCCCCACAGCTTTGCCAAAATCCGGACCGACGACGAAACCGTTAATGATATAAACCAAATAAAAGGCTGAAAAAATTAAGAAAATCTTCTGGGTTGTCTTGAATGATCCCTTGTAAAGAATTAACCAAACCGCCAAAGCCGCAAACGGAACCGCAACATACTTCGAAACGCCAATCAGCGAAAATGACGCGGCAACACCAGCAAACTCAGCCGTCATTGTGCCAAGGTTGGCAACAAGCATGACTACCATCGCAAGTGCCGTCCAACGTAAACCAAAATTCTCTCTAATCACACCTCCAAGTCCCTGACGCGTGACCAGACCGATACGCACGCCCATCTCCTGTGTAATAGCGAGTGAAAACGTAATCAAAAGTAATATCCACAACATCGAAGTGCCAAAATGGGCGCCGACGATTGAATAGGTTGTAATACCACCGGCATCATTATCAGCATTGGCGGCTATAATCCCAGGGCCAATGACAGCGAAAAAAAATAATACTTTTGGCCAAACCGATTTCAAGAATTTTATCATACAATTAGGCGTTAGGTACGAGGTGACGCATTACATCATCGATTGTCACAATACCGACTAAATTGTTTTCATCGTCAACCACGGCAGCCGTATATAAATCGTATTTCGTCATTACTTTCATAATATGATCAACTTCATCATCAGGATGAATATGGGAACCACGCGGAATTTTTTTGATCAGTTCGCCCATTTTTGTTTTTCCCGGAGACACGATGATCCAACGCAGTGAAACAGAGCCCAAGAATTTACCTTCACCATCGACGACGTACACATAAAGCATGGAACGCAAACTTGGAGATCGTTTCTTTATTTCTCTTTCAGTCTGTTCAACTGTCCATTCCGGACCAACGGACACGAAATCCATTGTCATCATACCACCCGCAACGTCTTTTTCGTACTTAATCAAATTTTCAACACGGTTGGCTTTATTAGTATTTTTCACATATGACAAAAACACTCTCGCATCGTCGCGTGACATAGTTTGTAGTAAATCAGCTACTTCTTCTTCCGGCATATTTGCCAAAATATCAGATGCTAATTCAGGCCCAAGATATTTAATGAGTACTTTTTGCAGATCTGGATCAACCTCCTCCAAGGCTTTAGCCGCCGCGTTAGAATCCAAAGATCGCACCAAGTGAGAACCATGTTTTACACCCAAATTTTCAATAATATTCGCCAAATCAGCTGGGTGTAATTTTTGCATGTCTTTCGAAAGAATTTTAAGTTTCAAAAAACCCTTAATTGGTTGCGCATCACGCCAATCAATTAATTTCACTGATAATAAATTCAAAAAATCAAGAAAATCTAAACCCAAACGACGCAAAATACCTTTGAAACTAATATCAATACCAACCACCGCCAAAATATTATCAATATTACCGATTCGCAAGTCATTGACACGCACAACGCGTGCGCCGTTAGTATCAACTATCTGTTGATCCACGATCTCATGAGCGAGCAAGATATGTGTGTCTGGTGGCGATTCACATACCCCATCGGCGTTCGGATTAAAAACTGTTTTCAAATCGACATGTTCACGTGTTAGACCACTGACATTATTTATAGGTATGAAAATATTACAACCCCGACGCTGACGTATTTCAATGTATGTCACAGGAGAATATTCACCTGCAATAGGCCGCACAAGCACATCCTTGACACGACCGACATAATGATCAGCACTGTCGCGCACTTTGGCATTCAAAACCTGACTGAGATAGAACATATAGTGATATTTAACACACTAATTTCAAATGCAAATTTCAAAACGCTTTCGCGGATTTGAAATTCGGCATCTAAAATCTGTAATGAATTTGATACCCCTAACTGACCCGCATATTATACTCCTTTTTTATCCACAAAAAAACCCCTATAAATGCAAAGCCACTCCGGATTAAGGAGTGGCCACGCATTACATAAGAAATACTTATTTCAATGTGACTTTTGCACCCGCTTCTTCCATTTTCTTTTTCATTGCTTCAGCGTCTTCTTTCTTGACGCCTTCTTTTACCATTTTTGGGGCGGCATCAACGATCGCTTTGGCATCAGCCAAACCGAGCCCTGTGATTTCTTTCACAGCTTTGATCACGTTGATCTTGTTCGCACCAGCATCAGTCAACTCGACGTTGAATTCTGATTTTTCTTCTGCGGCTGGACCTGCTGCGGCTGGAGCGGCGGCCATCATCATGGCTGGAGCGGCGGCCGAAACACCGAATTTCTCTTCGAGCACTTTGACGAGCTCTGAGAGATCCAAAACTGACATTTTTTCTACCTGTTCCACGAGAGCTTTAAATTTCTCAGGAACTTCGACGATTTTTTTCTCTTCTGACATATTATTTGAGAATAAAATTGATAATAAATTAAACTTTTGCTTTTTGATCTTTTACCGAATTGAGGACGTTCACGAGGCCACGCAAATTTCCGGCCAACACATTGACGAAGCCAGAAACCGGAGCGTTGAGCGTACCGACCAATTGAGCAAGCAACTGTTGTTTGCTTGGTAATTTGGCAAGAGCATCAACTTCACTCGCCGCAATGAATTTACCCTCGAGAATACCGCCAAAGAATTTAACGGATTCATGTTTTTTTGCGAATTCTGCCAAAATTTGAGCAGGGGCAACTTCGTCATTGATACCAAACACTGTCGAGACTCCGCCTGGAAATGATTTCGCATCAACCTGCATACCTGCATCCCCAAGTGCTTTCTGAACGAGTGTTTTTTTGGCGACGAAATATTCGATCCCTTGTGCCCGGCACAAATTACGCAATTCTTCTGATTCTTTTACCTTGAGTCCTTGAAAATTCGCAAATACGACAGACTTAGACTTTTTCAAGCCATCGACGAGAACTTTCAGTGACTCAGCCTTATCGGCTCTTGATTTTGCCATACAAAAAAAGTGGTTATTCACCACCGTTTGAGGTTCATTCGACC
>DAOOSC010000025.1:2786-12595 GCA_035389585.1 Candidatus Magasanikiibacteriota bacterium | reverse complement strand
CACCACACCCCCAAGTTTGACAAAACTCTCATTTTGTGCTATAATACGCCATTCTAATGAATTTTGGCTGTATTAAGCAGTCAAAGACTCGAATCTTCTGTGTCGTAGTGACCCATGGGAACGTCGGGTCACTAATTTAACGTATATGACACAGACGAATCAAACTGTGCCCAGTTTTAATGGACTGGGTATCAAACCAGAGTTGCTCGAGGTTTTGAACCAACTGCAATTCACCACCCCTACCCCTATTCAGCACCAATGTATTCCAGCGGCGCTCGAAGGTAAGGATGTGGTCGGCATCGCTCAGACAGGGACAGGGAAAACCCTGGCTTTTGGCATCCCAATGATCCAACTACTCAGCCAAAACAAGGGGCAAGGATTGATCCTGCTCCCTACTCGTGAACTCGCCCTCCAAGTGAATGAAGTACTCATGAAAATAGGCGGTAAATTCGGCTTACGCACCGCTGTTTTGATCGGTGGTGCATCTTCACACCAGCAAATCCAAGCCATTCGTCGTCATCCGCATATTATGGTATCGACGCCTGGACGTTTGATTGATCATTTACAACAAAAAAATCTTTCACTCGAAAAAGTGAAAATGATCGTACTAGATGAAGCCGACCGAATGTTCGATATTGGTTTCATGCCGCAAATCAAACAAATTCTGAATTTTGCCCCGAAAGATCGCCAGACAATGATGTTCTCCGCGACCATGCCGAAAGCAATCGCAGAAGTAGCGGCTCGATTCATGAAGACACCATGGCGCATTGAGGTCGCTCCTGCTGGCACGCCTGCCGCCCAGATTGAACAAGAAATTTTTGTCGTACAGAGAGATATGCGTATGCAACTTCTCGACAAAATACTGATGGATAATTCTGGTACAGTTTTGATTTTTTCTCGCACCAAACATGGCGCCAAAAAAATCGCGGTCGCTGTCCGAAATATGGGACACACCGCCGACGAAATCCACTCCAATCGTTCGCTTAATCAGCGACAAGCGGCTTTGTCTGGTTTCAAAACCGGCAAACACCGCATCCTCGTCGCGACCGATATCGCGGCACGCGGAATTGACGTGGTAGGGATTTCTCTCGTCATCAATTATGATTTACCTGATAATCCGGAAGACTATGTACACCGTATCGGTCGTACTGCCCGTGCCGGCACTTCGGGGAAAGCGATTTCTTTCGTCGGACCAGACGAGCGGTCAGCCATCAAACAAATCGAGAGACTGATTAGCCGTTCAATTCCTCTCGCCGAACTCCCTATTCTGCCACCACGTCGTGCGGGCATAGCAGTAGCAACTGGAAATATCGGCAGAAAATTCGATAATAACTTCCGAGGAAGAAACAGGTCTTTCGGCGGTGACAATAATGGTGGTCGAAGTCGAAAATTTCGCCGTCGTTAATTTCCCTAACTGAAAATTAGACCAAAAAGATGCTCAAAAAGCGTCTTTTTGTTTTCCCTAGGCTATGCTAAAATACCGGCAAACAGCCTGAAAATCAGCCAAACTGGTTTTTCTTGCCCCCAAAATGGCTAGATTTAATGAAATAATTTACCCCATTTGATTGTATATATAGTATATGGTGGAAACAGCCCAATTGAGCGACGAGCAAATTATTGAGATTGTTCGCGAAAAAAATCAAAATCTATACGCTGAAATAATCAAACGCTATGAAGCAAAACTAACCCGGTACTTGCGTAGATTTGTGCGCGACTCTGATGAATTAAGCGACATCATCCAAGATGTTTTCATCAAAACTTATCAAAACCTGCACGACTTCGATATAAACAAAAAATTCTCCTCATGGATTTATCGCATTGCCCACAATGAAGCCCTGAATCACACAAAAAGAAATAAAAATAAAATATCACTGGATGAAAAAGAAATGGACATCCTAGACGAAAGCCTAGATTTGAAAAACGACACCGACCGTCGCCTCCTCTCCGTCCAAATTGGCGATGCCCTCCAAAAAATAAAGGATAAATATCGTGAGGCCATCATCCTGTTCTACCTCGAAGAAAAAACTTACGACGAAGTTAGCGACATCATGCATGTACCGAGAAATACCGCCGGCACATTAATTTCGCGCGGCAAACAAGCCCTAAAAAAACAATTGGAAAAACAACCCTATGGAAAATAACCAAAGCAAAATAATTGAAGAAAAAATCATGCGAGACATCACGACGGGAAAAGTGAAATTACGCTCGCGATATATTTTTTGGGCACAAAAATTCGGCTGGCGTGGGGCGTTATTCATCACTGCCTTGCTCACGGCACTATTTTTCAATCTAATTTTATTCTACTTACACAATACGGATAATTTGTGGTATTTGAGTTTTGGTAACCGAGGTTTTTTCGCATTTCTCGAATCATTCCCTTACCTCATGACAATTGTGATGATCACGCTCACTATTCTCACTGTGATAATTATGAGACAGTTAGGCGGACTTTACAAGAAACCAGTTTGGATACTTTCACTCACAACGCTCGGCATTGTGTTATTTTCGGGAACAGCTCTGGCATTTACGAGCATGGCTCAAAGAATTGAAAAAAAGACTTTTTCACAAGGTCACGGTGCCAAAATATTTCGCCCTTTTCTTGATCGCGGAATGAAGCCTCGCCGTAGCGGAATTGCTGGAAAAATCGAATCATTCACACCTAACTCTATCCGCGTTCGAACACCACACGGTGAAAAAGTTATTGATATTTCAACAATTGAAAAAAATAAACTTCCACATTTTGTTCAAAATAATTTTGTCATTGCCGTGGGGAAACCCGAAAAAGATGTTTTCATAGCCCGCGATATTCGTATTCTCAATTCTGACGACATGCCTATGATACAACACGGCATTGAAAATCGTTTCGGACCATCTCCTCTACCACCCGAACTAATCCAAATACAAAACCTTAATAATCACTAAACTAGCTATGAAAAAGATCTTCCCTTCCATCGCGAAACACAAAAAGAAAATTATTTTTTTAATAATTATTTTGGGAATAGCCGGATATTATGGCTACCAAAAATGGGGTAAAAATACAACAACTGTCCGGCATATCACAGCCCAAGCTGAAAGAGGGGTTCTCATCCAATCAATCAGTGGCACCGGACAAGTCTCGGCTTCAAATCAAGTATCCATAACACCAAAGGTTTCTGGTGAGATAATTTCCGTCAAAGCAAAAATTGGCGATGAGGTAAAATCTGGCGCCCCATTGTTGTCAATAAACGCAAAGGACGCACTCAAAACCGTGCGTGATGCCGAAGCCAACCTCGCCGCGGCAAAATTATCCTTACAAAAAATTGAACAACCGACCGAAGAACTCACAATACTACAAGCGGAAAACTCCCTTCTCGCATCCAAAGAATCAAAAGAAGCCACGATCATCAATCTCACAAAAACATATGATGACAGCTTCAATACCATTGCTAACGCTTTCTTGAATTTACCAAATATAATGTCAGGAATGGAAGATTTACTATACGGAAAAAATTACGAAACTTACCAAGAAAATATTGATTGGTATTTTGACCAATCGGTTTATTTACAGCCACTAAAATCTTTCCAAGTAGAGCAATATCGTGACGATGCCGATAATTCTTTCAAAAATGCTCGCACTAACTATGACAAAGTTCTCGCCGAGTACAAAACAACCAATCGAAGCTCTTCCACCGAAACAATTGAAAATCTACTCACAAAAACATACGACATCACGAAACAAATTGCTGACGCAATCAAAAGCGCAAAGAATTATATTGATTTCGTCGAAAATATTATGATTCAGTCGGATCGGGACACTATTCCGGCTACTCTCACACAAGCACAAACTTCTCTCACAAATTACACCGGACTCACAAACACACACCTCTTGAACCTGCTTTCAATCACCAATTCTATTGCTTCCGCAAAAACCAGCTTGATAAGCGCCGACAGGACAATCACCGAAAAAACCGCTTCTCTTGAAAACATCAAAGCTGGTACCGACCCTCTCGATGTCGAGACCGCCAAACTCACAGTCAAACAACGAGAAAACTCCCTAATTGATGCGCGCGAAAAACTGGCCGACTACTCTGTGCGCGCACCTTTCGATGGTGTGCTTGCGACTTTTACTGCCAAAAAAGGCGACACTCTTTCTTCCGGCGCTACCATTGGCACACTGATCACAAAGCAAAAAATTGCCACCATTTCCCTAAATGAAGTTGATGCCGCAAAAGTTAAAGTTGGTCAAAAAGCCACAATCAGCTTTGATGCGATCGAAAATTTGGAAATCACTGGCGAAGTGACGGAACTCGACGCTCTCGGAACAGTGACGCAAGGCGTTGTCAGTTACAGTGTAAAAATCGCTTTTGATATTCAGGACGAGAGAGTGAAACCGGGCATGAGTGTCAGTGTCACGATCATTTTATCAAGCAAACCGGATGTGCTTCTGATTTCTAGCTCCGCAATTAAAACAAAAAATGGAACAAAGTACGTTGAAGTATTAGAAAACGGTTTGCCTACACAAAAAACTATTACAACTGGAGACAGCAACGATACACAAACTGAAATTTTGAGTGGAATCGGGACTGAAGAAAACGTAATAACACAGACTATCACGACTGGAAGTTCCGCAAAAAGCGGTACAAGTAATTTCACCAAAAGTTCCACTGGTACCAGTGGACGCCCACCGGAAGCCGCCCTCTTCGGCGCAATGCATTGATCCAAATATTTATGATGATCAAATGTAAAAACATATCTCGAACATACCAGCTCGGTGGCGATGAGTTCCACGTCCTCAAGAATATAAATTTTGAAATTGAAAAGGGTGAGTTCGTCGCAATCATCGGACCGTCTGGATCGGGCAAGTCCACGCTCATGAATATTTTGGGAGCACTCGATCGACCGACCAAAGGAACGTATTTGCTAGATGGAAAAAACGTCTTCGACATGAACGATGAAGACATGGCCCAAATTCGATCACAAAAAATCGGTTTTGTCTTCCAATCATTCAACCTCCTTCCCCGCTCGACAGTACTACGCAATGTGATGGTGCCACTTATTTATAATAACAAAATTTCAAAATCAACCCGCGAAGAAAAAGCCAAAAAAGCTTTACGCGCAGTCGGACTAGACGAAGATCGCTGGACGCACCTTTCGAACCAATTATCAGGCGGACAAATGCAACGCGTTGCCATCGCCCGCGCTCTCGTAAATGATCCCGGTATTATTCTCGCAGACGAACCGACGGGAAACTTAGATTCGAAAACCGGTGCCATCGTCCTCGAGACCTTCAAGCAACTCAATGAAAAAGATGGCCACACCTTAATTCTCATCACACACGATAAAAATGTCGCCGAACACGCTCACCGAATTATTGAAATAAAAGATGGTGAAATTATTTCCGACAAACAACATAAACACCTATGATGTTTTCTGACTTACTCGAAGAAACTTTATTTTCCCTATCAGCCAATAAATCTCGCTCGGTTTTGACAATTCTCGGTATTGTGATCGGTATTGCCTCCGTCATCGCGATGATTTCCGTCGGTCAGGGAGCATCGAAAGGAATTACCGACAGAATCGAATCTCTCGGCACCAACCTCCTCGTCGTCATGCCCGGATCCCAGAGACAGGCCGGCAATATAGTCCGTGGTGGTGCGGGGTCTTCTCAGACTCTCATACTCGCTGATGCAGAGGCAATCAAAGCCGGTATCACCGACATCAACGCGGTCGCTCCGACGGTTAGTGCTCGCAAACAAGTGACAGTAAAAGGCCAAAACACCAACACCAGTATCTACGGAATTGAAACAAGCTACTTCGGAATTAAAAGTTTGGAAATGGAATTAGGCACACCAATCACGGCACAACAACTCACCTCTCGATCCAAAGTGGCAATTCTCGGCCCGACCACACGCGATGATTTATTTGGTGCCGGTGCCAATCCAGTTGGGCAAAAAATTCGTATCGCTGGTCAAGAATTTAGTGTCATCGGCGTGACAGTCGCTAAAGGCGGCACAGGCATGGGAAGTTCCGATGATTTGATTTACATCCCCCTCTCGACCGCGCAACAGTACGTCACAGGCAATCAATCTATCAGTAATATTAACATCCAAGTCTCGTCTGCCGACCTGATGACTTTTGTGCAAGAACAAATCCAAATACTTTTACTCGAAAGACACCGAATTGTTGACGCGACCAAAGCTGATTTCAGTATCATGAACCAAGCTGACATGCTCACCACGATGTCGTCGGTCGGAGACACGATGACGATGCTCCTCGCCGCGATTGCAGGCATCTCTCTCGTGGTCGGCGGTATCGGTATCATGAACATGATGCTCACGACAGTCACTGAACGCACCCGCGAAATTGGCCTACGCAAATCACTCGGAGCAAACAGCAACGATATCAGCAGTCAATTTCTCGCCGAATCAATCGCTCTAACTTTTATCGGCGGAATTATCGGAATCGTTGTCGGCTGGCTCGCGGCAATAGCGATTACCAAACTCAGTGGCACGACCACTGTCATGACTACTTGGTCAATTCTATTGTCTGTCGGTATTTCTACACTAATCGGTGTGGTGTTCGGTTACTACCCAGCACGACGGGCTGCCAAACTAGACCCGATTGAAGCATTGCGTTATCAATAATTTAATTTTATGAAAAAATACATTTTCGCTTCGGCTCTACTCGGCATGACAATCATACTCGGAGGTTGTGCCACCACTGCCCAAAAAACTGATATTACTAATCAGAAATCACTTTTCCGCAATAGTGATGAAATGGCATCATCTACCCGACGCATGATGTTGGGTTTACCCAAAGGCACCATGTCTGATTTAACTATTGGTAAGAAAATTACAATCATGGGGAAAACTAATTCAGACGGAACCATATTGGCTGACAGAATCCTAATCGGCGAATGGAAAATGCCTTCATTCGGGACAAATTCAAGCACTGCCCCTCGACCAGAAGGACAAACACCTCCACAAGCCATAGGAACGCGTATGAATAGGCCTACCGGAGCAAATGATCCAGCCAGCGGCCGACGCATCGGTGCACGTATTGGCGGCGGACAAAGCTCCACAAATGGTGAAATCCTAAAAATTGACGATACTAACATTGTTTTAAAATTAACCGATGGAAATTCAAAAATTATTTTCTTTTCAGCCTCCACCACAATCAACTTCATACCAACCACAACACCACCAATGCCAGAAAAAAATTAAAACTACCCAAAATTAAAAAACCGCCCACTCTTTACAAGTGTACGGCTTTTTATTTAATACAAATTACAAAAATTTATTTGCGTGCCAACTTCCCTGCGACAGCAAGCATATACAAAGCAGACAAACCGACAAGTGTATACACTACACGAGACAAAACACTCATGTCACCAAAAATTGTCGCTACCAAATCAAATTTCAAAACACCGACCAATGCCCAATTAAGACCACCGACAACCACGAGCACAAATGCTACCCAATCCAAAATTTTTAATTTATTCATAAAAATATTAAGATTAAAATTAGTATGCTCGACCTTTCTTGTTTTAGTATATCAATAAAACAATGCATAAGCCATATTTCTGTCAAGTAATCAGCTCGTTTGCTGAAAAACAATATTTAGTGTAGTATATACATATCTGAATCAATTCAGACAAAATTAATGGCCTTTGGCCTAAAGCGTAATAATAAGTATGGAAAATTCCACAAACCCAACCCAACCCCAGACCCAGCCAGCCCCAACAAACCAAAATCCCCAACCAGTTGGCGCACACAAAAATACCGGCATGGCGATTGTCGCTTATATAATCTTTTTCATCCCCCTACTGACAAATGCGAAAAATGATCCATTCGTGAAATTTCACGTCAAACAAGGTCTTCTCATTTTCATCACCAGTATCATCCTTTGGGTATTCCAAATGGCACTTCCATGGAGAGTATTGTTCATGATTAGCTGGATTTTCAGCCTGATGTCGCTCGCCCTACTAGTGCTCATGATCATTGGTATTGTCAATGCCGCCAATGGCAAAGAAGAGAAACTACCTCTCATCGGGCACTTTGCTGACAAATTCAAATTCTAACAATCCCAAAAAAATTGAATCAAAAACACCAGATCTAACGCTGGTGTTTTTGATGTCGCCACTTAAACTGTCAACAATTTTATATTTCTTTTTCCATTACATTATTACCTTCGTTTGATTCTGCAACAGCGTTGTCAACATCCAGGATGGCCCTCATGTATTTAATTGATCCATTAGCCGGCACCCCAAAATTGACAGCTCTTCTATCACCCTTATTTATCACCGCCGCTTCTAAATCTGCGATGACCGTCGTCCCCAACTCATTTTTATTTTCATCAAGAAAGGAAATTTTAATTCCACTCTTAGTAGGAAGATAACTCACTGGTCCATCATTCACATACATCACTATACCAGTCCCTGGAACTCTCGTCAAGAGAAACAAGCCCTCTGAGTCTGGGTCGAAAGCGATGTCTGGTAAACCCGAAGTGTCTGGAGTCGTGGTGGTGGTATTAGGAGGGGTAGTAGAAGTGACTAAAGTAGAGTCAATGTTTTCATGATTCACATCATCTAATCCACCATTTCCAGCTTTGTCATACTCCAAACGCATTTGACTGCGAGCGGTTTTCAGAGACTCTTCGTATGTTTTTTTGGCCGCACTATAGACACCCAAAAATTCTTTGCGTGCCGCATTCACGAGAGTAGAGACTGTCTTGGTGTTGTCTTTTTTGGCATTGAGATATTTACTATATAAAACTTTCCAACCCGCATTATAGTGTTTGCGAACCACTGACTCTGTACTACCCCCATCACACAAAGCCCTGGTACTCGAGACCAAACTATCATAATCGGCTCGGAGAACTCTCAAATGCTCTGGCGTGTTTGAAGCCATTGTAACATTGGCCGAATTAACCTTATTCATATAGACATCAAGCGCCGTATGCACCGTACTACTGCGGACATCGACAGCTTCTTCAATATCCGCCCCATAATCCATCAAAGCTTGGCCACTTTTTTCAGTAAAATTTTTGTATTCTTTTTTCACGAGCTTATCTGTCGAAGTAGTACTCCAAGCGATCTTTTTTTCGTAGATTTTCTTGTCTGAAGCAAACTTTTTATCGTTGCGTGCCACCGTCGAAGATGTCGTCTTGGTATAGCTGTTGCTGTAGGCGGCGATTTTCTTGTTCAGAGTATCGTCGCGCAAAGTGTCTAATTTACCACAAAAAGAACTTACCGTCGCCACAGTCGAAGAGGCGGATGAAGTAGAATCGGCGTAGATCACACCAGCCAATCCCAAGGATAAAGCTACGGCCAAAGCGATGACTCCTAAATCTTCCTGCCATTTTATTTTCATATGAAAATACTTAAGTGTTTTGCTTAACTTATTTAGGATTATACCACAAACACCAAAAGTTCCGCAAATTTTGACTTTTCTGGGAAAATTAGCTAAAATACAGGCACTATGATGAAACCAATTATAATCAAGGAAATCGACTTAATCCTCAAACAACTCTTCATAATCGACGACGATGCCCGTGCGAGTATAAAATCCCGCGTTGACTCCCTCGACGATGAAAAAATCTCTCACGTGGAGAAACTACTCCTCGAGCTCTATGAATACCAAATAAAAATACTCACTACATATACAACGAAAAACCCACAAATTTTCAAACAATTGGCCGACCTGAAAACAGAAGTGGAAAAAACCATCAAGCAAGAAAAGAACTCCAAAGTCGAAGAAGAAACCAAAAAAAAGATTGTTGAAATCATGCAAAAAATAAATTCTCTCTGAGTATGCCAACAAAAAAACTAA
>DAOOSC010000025.1:0-2686 GCA_035389585.1 Candidatus Magasanikiibacteriota bacterium | reverse complement strand
AAAATCACCGCTTCCCTCGAAGAAATAATTGCGATCTGTCGAAGTGTATGAAAATTCTCGCTATTGAAAGCTCCTGCGATGACACCTCGGCGGCTTTGGTAGAATTTGTGCGCGGAAAACCAAAAATTTTGTCTGAGAAAACCGCCAGTCAAATCGACATTCACAAAATCTACGGTGGCGTCGTGCCAGAAGTGGCAGGGCGTTGTCATGCTGAAAATATTTTCCCCGTCATAGACGCCGTCATGAGTGGACAAGGGAAACCTGACGCTATTGCAGTGACAGCGGGACCGGGACTGATTACTGGACTGATTGTGGGCGTAGAGACAGCTCGTAATTTGTCGTATTTGACCGGAACCCCACTCATCCGTGTGAACCATATAGCCGGGCACATCAAATCCGTCCTACTACGCAAAGACGCACCATCCGAACTCTCACAGCCCTATCTCGCCCTGATTGTGAGTGGTGGCCATACTGACATCATCTACTCTGCCCGAAAAAACCATTACAAGAAAATTGGCGGTACTCTGGATGATGCTGTCGGAGAATGCTTCGACAAAGTCGCCTCACTACTTGGTCTCGAATACCCTGGCGGACCGAAAGTTTCATTAGCCGCGCGAACTGGCCGACCAGGCTTCGTGAAATTACCCCGCCCAATGCTAAATAGTCCAGACTTACACATGAGTTTCTCTGGACTAAAAACCGCCGCTCTCTATTGGCTACGCGACCATGCAATCAAACCCCTCGACACAAACAGCAGTGAGCCAAATATCAACGATTTCTGTCTCGAATTCGAATCAGCTATCACCCAAATCCTGTGTGCCAAACTCAGCAATGCCCTCAAAAAATACAAACCAAAAATGGTCATTTTTGCCGGCGGTGTCAGTGCAAATGTCCGCCTGCGTGAAGCTCTGGCTGAAACGGTGAAAGACAGCTCCAAAAAAATTAAATTCCTCACTCCGGAAATTAAATACGCCATGGATAACGCCGCCATGATCGCCGTCGCCGCACATGACTGTGCAAAAAACAAAAAATACACCTCTTGGCGCAAACTAAAAGCAGACCCGAACTGGGAACTCGCTTAATTTTCCTCCGCCCCGCCCTCAATTCTCAATCGATTGACACCAAACAATGTGTTGATTTTTGTTTGTAAAACTTCGTCTGGGCTAATCGAAGTCTTCGTCTCCACCACACTAGCCCCAATGCAAAAATAGACGCGATAACCTCCCGCATGCTCTGTAAATATTTTTTTCAATACCGGCGTCTCTCTCTTTAATTCTTCCGCAGAAAGACTCAAATAGACTTTTTTCTCTAACGGCAAAGAGCTGACTTCCACTCGATCACGTTTCGGAACACTCATTCGTAATTGGTTGTAAATTCCATTTATATTTTCCGGCGTCACCACCAAAGCCTTTTCGACAAACACTTTATTATCGCCATCTTCCGCTGGCGTCTTACCGACGATCACCATTACCTGTCCTTCGACCCACAAATCCTTCGTCTGCTCATAAGTCTTCGGAAAAACCAGGAACTCTGTCGAACCCGACAAGTCTTGAATTGTCACAAACATCATCACACTCCCCTTTTTGGTGATTTTTTTCGTCAACTTATCCACCACCCCACCCATGATCACCCAACCCGAACGCGGCGCAGAATCAAGCTCATTAGATGGAGTGAGGATCTCTCGTAAAACTTTTTCATATTCGCCAAACGGGTGCGCGGAAACATAGACCCCAAGCAAATTTTTCTCCCACTTCATTTTCTCTTCGATGGTAGCGGCCGATGCCTCCTTAAAAACAATTTTAGAGTCCAAAGACAAACCCATTTCAGAAAAAAGTGAATTTTGGCTTGAGCCGATTTTGTCTTTGGCTTGCTTGCCGAAATATAAAATATTCTCGCTATTACGCAAAATTATACCACGATCAATCCCAAATCCATCGAGAGCCCCACACTGTGCCAAAGCCTCGATTGATTTTTTATTCAAATCCTTATCCGTCACACGCGTCAAAAATTCTTCCAAGCTTTTATATGGTCCGTTTTGCTTGCGTTCTGCATAGATCACTTCACAGATATGCTCACCTACATTTTTCACCGCCATTAGGCCGAAGCGGATACGGCCTTTTTCACCCGATTTTGAGACCATGGCGAAATTACGAAAAGATTCATTGATATCAGGTGGCAAAACATCGATCCCCATGTGTTCACACTCATGCACGATCTGAGCCACCTTCTCCTCATCTCCTGATTCAGCTTGGAGCACCGCCGTCATATATTGCACTGGATAGTGGGCTTTCATATAGGCTGTCTGATAAGCGACGATGCCATACGAAGCCGCATGAGCTTTGTTGAAACCATACGCCGCAAACGGCTCGATTTGTTTCCACAATTCATCAATAATTTCTTTTTTCAAACCGCTTTTCTTGGCGCATCCTTCATAAAATTTCGCTTTCTGCCTCTCCATCTCTTCCGGAATTTTTTTACCCATCGCTTTACGGAATTTATCAGCTTCCATCCAATCATATCCTGCCAATTCGATAGCCGTCAAAAGCACATCATCCTGATACACGAGCAGACCAAAAGAAGCGTCGAGATAACTCGCCATGCGTGGGTCGAGGAAGTGTACTGTCTCTGGGTGATGTTTGCGTCGAATATACTCTGGAATTGACTCCATCGGCCCTGGACGATACAA
>DAOOSC010000024.1:0-12751 GCA_035389585.1 Candidatus Magasanikiibacteriota bacterium | reverse complement strand
CGTCCGCGCCAAAACTCCAGAAGGCACACCGCCCACTATACCAACACTTTCAAAAGGCATGTTTCGCACCATTTCAATTTGTTCTCCCAGGATTGCGTTCTCCAAAATCTTCAAACGCGAAAAATATACCACCTTGAAAACAAACTGGATTCCCGAATATATTCCGATCGCAAAAACCAAAAATATCCCGATCGCTACCAGGACTTCAATTAGGGCAAACCCCCTGCGGTTTTCGACGCAAAATCTATTTTTCATTGTTTTACTTACATATTATACCAATTCTTGACTTTTTTCTCAAAATTTGGCAAAATACAGCGGATTATATTATTAACCACAAGAATAACGAGCCTTATATACACCTTAGAACACCCCAATTTGTTTCTGGCGCAACTCGGCGAGTTCGCGGGCATGGTTTTTTCACGAAGTGAAAAAGAGCGAACGAAGTCCGAATTAGCGCCGAGAGCCCCGCTGGGGCGAACAAGCGGCGACGGAAACAAATTGGGGTGTTCTAAATGAGGGAAATGTAAATAGTGCTTGATTTTCTAAACTTAACCAATAAAATATGTCCCACACAATCAAGAAGTTGGAAAACGCTGAAGTGGAAATCTCAATCGTCGTCACCCCAGAAGAATACGCGAAACACCTCGAAGCCGCCGCGAAGAGACTCTCGGAGCGCGCCGCCATCAAAGGTTTCCGCAAAGGAAAGGTCCCGGCCGATGTTCTGAAAAAAGAATTCGGTGAAATTGGTATTCTACAAGAAGCCCTCGAGACCATCGTGGAAGAATCCTTCTATCGAGCCACCACCGAAGCCAAGCTAAATACTGTCGGCATGCCAAAAATTTCCATCAACAAGCTCGCCCCGGGAAATAATATCGAATACAAAGCGACTGTTGCTACTCTACCCGCCGTCACATTGCCAGATATCTCGACAATCAAAGTCGAACGCAAAGCGAAAGCTGTAGACGAAAAAGATGTCACCGACACACTCGACGCCCTCCGCGGGATGCGCGCCAATGAAGTAGAAAAAGAATCCACCGCCGCCGAAAAAGACAAATTGGTGATCGATATGGATATGTCGATTGATAATGTACCGGTCGAAGGCGGTCAGGCCAAAGATTATCAAGTCTACCTCTCTGAACCGCACTATATCCCAGGCTTCAACGAACAAGTCGCTGGTCTCAAAAAGGGTGACGAAAAATCCTTCACTCTCGATTTTCCTTCTACTCACTACCAAAAACACCTAGCCGGTAAAAAGGTTGATTTCAAAATCAAAGTCAAAGGTGTTTTCGATCGCCAACTACCGGAACTTTCCGACGAATTCGCCCAGAAGCTCGGTCAGGAAAATGCCGCCAAACTGAAAGAGATTGTGCGCAGTAATTTGGAGACCGAAGCCAAAGAAAAAGCAGATCGACAATATGAAATTGAATTGCTCGAAAAATTGATTGAAAAAACCACTTTCGAGACAATCCCAGCTGTCCTGATCGATGCTGAACGACAACGAATGTTCTTCGAGTTGAAGAGTGATTTGGAAAAAAACCATATCGCGATCGAGGACTATTTGCGTGATATAAAGAAAAACGAAGAAGAGATGCTCAAAGGCTTCACGAAACAGGCTGAAAAAAGAGCGCAGGCCGCCCTACTCTCTCGACAAATCGCTTCCGAGAACCACCTCCATGTCTGTGCCGAAGAGGTCGATGCCGAAATCCAAATGATGAAAGTTTATTACAAAAACGATAAAGATTATCTCGCCAATTTGGACCGCCCGGAAGTACGCGACTCTATCGCCTCCGTCCTCCAAAATCGCAAAGTCATGAATTGGATCAAAGCCAAGGTGGAAGGAAAAGAATATACCGACCCACACGCCCACAACCATGATCATGCACATGACCACTCCGATAATCACGACCACAATCACTAACACCCCGTTAGTTAACTCCCAAAAGAATGCGCCTGAAAATAAAAATCACGCCCCGTGCTTCGAGAAATGAAATCGTTGGTCAACTCCCCGACGGCACATTACGCATCCGTGTGACGGCTCCTCCGGTCGATGGCGAGGCCAATGAAAAATTGATTGAACTACTGAGCGAAGAATACAAAATCCCGAAAAGACAAATCCGAATCATCTCCGGCGCGACCACGAAAAATAAAGTGGTGGAGTGGTGAAAAATTAATTAAAAAACACCGTTGAGTTTTTCATCGGTGTTTTTTAGTATTAAATCTGTTCCACCCAAATACCGTTGCCATCTTTATCAATATTATTCGTGTTCTCAATATCTAATTCTGCAGATTCCCACTCTGGCTCTGTTATGTTTTTACTATTTTTTCTACTCTCCCATTTCGCCAAAGCTTTTTCAAAAGCACTTTCTCTCGACACTGCGACGACCTCCACTTCAAAATTTGCTGGTATTTTTAGTGCTAAACTTACCAAAAATTTCTTCATAAAAAATACACTCACTTATAGCACCGAATATGCTTGTTGGTGGGAAACCTCTATTACCAATTTACTTCCACCCCCGATCTCATTCTGAAACAGCGTTGGATGACTGGTGTGTTTCTTAATTCTATTCATTATTATTTTATAATACTCCCTATTTATCTCAAACCCAACATACTGCCTATTATGGTTTAAACAAGCAATCGCCGTTGTCCCTGTTCCCATAAAAGGATCAAAGACCACTCCACCTCCTGGGCTACTCGCCTTCACCATACGCTCAATTATTTCTAGTGGCTTTTGGGTGGGATGCTTTTCTCTTTCCGGATCCTGTGCGTGTATCCGCGAAGTACTCCAGATATCTTTGGGGTTATATCCCATTTCTAACCATTTTTTTCCAACAAAAATCGATCGTGTTCTTGCTTTTTTAGTTTCTGCATCGTATGGAATTCGGATACTATCAATGTCAAAATAATAATCCTTACTTTTTACAAAAAACCCTACATTATCATGAACCGATGAAAACTTCCGTGTGGAACCACCCATACTAGGGACACGCCTATCCCAAATAATCTCATTGACCATTTTTAATTTCTTTTTCAAAAAAACAAAAATTTCTGGTGAATATTGCCAACTCAAAAACACATACAAACTCCCCGTTTCCTTCAATTTTGGCAATACTGCGTCAATCCACTGATATGTCCATTTTAGATACTCTTCTGACGATTTCTGATCTGAATCATTTCCATAATCCTTCCCGAGGCAGTAGGGTGGATCTGTCAATATTAAATCGACCGAATTATCCGCTATTTTGTCTATGCCCAACAAAACATCTTCATTAAAAATTTTATTCATAACTATTTCAGTATAATACTTTTTGATTTTTCCTTTAATGTTCTTAAAAACTTGTCCCTGGTTCTGTAAATTTTGTCGTGCCGATATGTCGCTTGTATTTTGTCATTCCTTGGATTAATATAGATTGGCAAAAACTGCGGTGAAAAAACTTCCAAATAATTTTTATTAAAAATAATTTTTAATTTCTCAAACTGGATACCAAAACAAGCATAAATTAAAGTGTATTTTTTATTTACGCTATACTGAAAATACAGCTTTTCAACAGCAGAAATATCATTTTTGTTTTCTCTACCTTCCGTGTTGTGAATTTTGATGTTTATAAAATAACTTTTTCCATTAATAACAATTTCACAGTCGTGTAGCGAGGTGTCAGGAAAATCAAAATTCACCTCACCCACCCCAAGCTTTTTTGCATTATACTTCGTTTGTTGTGTGATGACCTGCTCAACCAACCAACTTACAGACCGCGTATGCGCCTTCAGTCCGTAGGGTAAAATTTTGCTGTCTGTAATATTAAAACTAGGCAATATTGTCAAAAGTTTTAAATAGACATTTTTTATTAATTCTAAGTCTTTTTCAATCTCTATCATTTCATTCTTCATAATACAATTAACGCAAAAAAATTTTAATTACAGCCATATTATAGTAAAATCCCAAACAAAAATCAAATGCCCCAGCCCCCTTGAATCCCACCACCCCTAACTCGGCCAATCAACTCCACCTCTTCCAAACGGATTGCACCGCAATATCCGCCACAGTGCCAAAATTCCACCCACCACCACCCCTCTTTTCTCAATTACCAACCTTCCATATTCACTACATGTCGGATAAAATTTACAATATCCGTGCGGAAATCGGTCGCGAAACATTCCGTGATCCGGAGAAATTGTCCGTTGATATATCCAAATCAAAAACACCACCACACGACGCGGGGCATGCCAGATATTTTTCAAAATCTTATTCATAAAAACTCCATCAAACTAGCCTTGCTGTTTTCAGTAAATACTCCACATCTTTTTTCACATCATCCATTCCACACCGCACGACACCAGACTTGGCAATAAATACGAGATAATTACCACTCTCTACCACCTGCTCCGCCATCACGAGACGCACTGCCTCACGCATTACCCGTCTCACCCGATTTCGCACTACCGCGTTTTTGGAAATTTTTACGCTCACCACGAACGCAATTTTCAAATCATCTTTGGTCAACCCGCGCTTCGGATAACGCGCTGAATCGATCGGACAATATTTGAGCAAGAGAAGATTGCCGGTGATCATCCGACCATCGGCAAAAACAATTTCAAAATCTTTTTTTCTTCGTAAATGATTATCCTCTTTCTTCATAGCCTTCCTAGTATATCAAATTTTTTACCCAGGATGAAAAACCCGCCCGACAAATATCCATCTCGACCGAAAAGCCTTGCCCGCCGTAGCTCCGTAGGAGCGAAGGCGGGCGAGGCTAAAAAATCTCGCCCGGAAGCGAGATTTTTGAAATTAGTGTTTTTTCTTGCGTGTCAGTTTCCCCACCATCTCACTCGACACTGTCAATTTTTTACGACCACGAGCGCGACGTCTAGCCAAGACAGCGCGACCTTGTTTTGTCTTCATTCTCTCGAGGAAGCCGTGCGCCTTTGCTCGATGAGCCTTGTTTCCTTTATATGTAAAACTCATAAATTCAGATTATTTTCTTTAATTTATGGTCATATTGTAGCAAAAAATTATTTAATTGTCAACATTTCACCAACACACACCCAAAACATTCTCTGAAAACAACCAAACAAAATCATACCCAAACAATCCACCTTCTGGATAAAAAAAGCTAAAATTCGCATTTTTATCCACAGTATTCACAGTTTATCCACAGGTTTTGCACCCCCTCACAAACCTCAACAGTTTTTTATTCACAGGTTGTATGCTAAAATCAACATAACTTAACTCCTCCAAACCATACTTTTATGACCAATTATGAAATTTGGCAAGCTATCCTGGCAGAATTCGAATTAAAGCTAACTAAAGCCAATTTTACCACTTGGTTCAAAAGCACAGGTATTAGCTCCATCAACCAAGGACAGGTAATTATTTGTGTCCCAAACAACTTCACCAAAACTTGGCTTGAAAAAAAATACCATACTGAAATTATCAAAGCCTTGGAAAAAGTGACCGGAAAACCAATCAAAAAGATTGAATACAAGGTAGAAAACATCAAGAACATCGAAGTCCAAGAGTGTAATTTCGCCCAACCACCCTCTGCCGCCTCCCCCCAAAACTCCACCCAATCACCAAACCAAACCATGCGACGACCACAAGCTCCCACCCCACCAATCAGCCCAAACGCTGTTAAGTTTGGCCTCAATCCAAAATACTCTTTCGAAAACTTTATCGTGGGCAAAGGTAGCGAACTGGCCCACGCCGCCGCGGAAGCCGTCGCAAATCGACCTGGCGAAGCCTACAACCCACTATTTATATATGGGGGTGTTGGTCTCGGCAAAACTCACCTCATTCAAGCCATCGGCCACTCAATTCTCACCAAAAACCCAAACGCCAAAATTCTCTACGTTTCCTCCGAGAAATTTACAAACGAATTCGTCACAGCTGTGAAAGAGGGTCGAGCCAAAGAATTCAAAGATCGTTATCGCAATGTTGATCTTCTCCTCATCGATGATATTCAATTCATTGGCGGCAAAGAGCAAACCCAAGAAGAGTTTTTTCATACTTTCAACGAACTTCACCAACAGGGCAAGCAGGTGGTGATGACAAGCGATCGCCCCCCGAAAGCAATTCTCTCACTCGAAGACCGCCTGCGCTCCCGCTTCGAATGGGGCATGATCGCAGATATTTCCGCCCCTGATATGGAGACGAGAGTCGCCATCCTCCAATCCAAATGTCAAGAAAAACAATTCAATTTACCACCAAACATCATCCAACTCATCGCGAGCACGATCTCCAGCAATATTCGTGAGCTTGAAGGAGCACTAAACAAACTAATTGCCTTTCATCAACTGAAAAATATTCCCCCAACCGAAGAATCCGTCCATGAAATCCTTCTCCAAATGGAAATAAAGGACACCAAACGCTCTCTCACCCCGAAAGAGGTAATCCAAGCCGTTGCCGCGTATTATGGACTGAGTTTCGAAGATTTGACCGGCAAGAGCCGTGAGAAGCGTCTCGCCAATCCACGCCAAATATCAATGTTCATCCTCCGTGAAGACCTGAAACTCTCATATCCTGCTATCGGCGAAGTACTCGGGGGTAGAGATCATACGACAGCAATGCATGCTTATTCCAAAATCCTCCAAGAATTAAATTCTGATCAGAAACTGAAAACAGATATGGAGGCTTTGAAACAGAGATTATACGTGAACAATAATACATAGTTTCACAATTTGTTGTTTTTTACACAGACTATAAACAGTTTATACACACACTTTTACGCATTTCACAGCTTATGCACAAGATATTCAGATGTTAGTAAGCTCCGCACAAACTGTTCTTTACTTGTGATCACGCCTGTTAGCAGATTGTGCCCAAAAACAGTCTTATCCACACCATTTTGAGATACACACAGTTTCTACACAGACGATCACCATATTCCCCACTCTTTCCCCACAGGAGATGTGTGTGAATCTAGGGCTAAAATTAGATTAAATTCCGACTTTTCCCCTTTTCCACCGTCTCTACCAACTACTACCAAAAAAATTAAATAAATATAAAAACCTAATAATTGTTGATAGTTTATGAAATTTATTTGCACAAAGGAAAATTTGTCACATGCTCTGGACTTGGTGAGCGGTATCGCGGCCAAACACACCAACCTTCCGATTCTTTCCAATATCTTGATTTCAGTCAAAGAATCCCGAGTTGAGCTTATTGCTACTAATTTAGAAATGGCGGTCAAGGTAAATTTACGAGCCAAGGTGGAATCTGATGGAATTTTTACAGTACCATCGAAGACTTTGACAGATTATATCCACCTATTATCCAATGAACAAATTGAAATTGAGCTCGTTGGTAATGAACTCATGGTGAAGTGTGGTAGTTCGGAAACAAAAATCAAAGGAACTGTCGCCGAAGAATTTCCGCTCGTACCTGAGGTGGAGGAGAAGTTTGCGTATGTGGTCGATGCTCAGGAATACAAGAAATCCTTATCGGAGGTAGTATTCGCGGCCGCTCGAAATGAAATTCGTCCGGAATTGTCAGGGGTATATTTTGGTTTCTTCACTGAGAGATTCGAAGGGTTGGTGGTCGCCGCGACAGATTCATATCGTCTCGCAGAATATCGCACCACCTTGGACCAAGGATCGGAAAACATAAAAGTGATTGTGCCATCGAGAACGGTTTACGAAATGATTAGAATTTTGTCTTTGTCGAAGGATATTCAACAAGCTGAAAAAAATATTCGTCTGTGGGTGAGTGAGAACCAAATTGCGATTCGCTATGATAATTTTGAATTGACGAGCCGTCTCGTGGATGGGAAATATCCGGATTATGCACAGATTATCCCCGCTTCTTTCAAAACGGACGCCATTTTCCCGATTAGTGTTCTCGAAAACAAAATCAAAGCGGCTGGACTATTCACAACAACGGGTGTAAATGCGGTCAGTTTTTCATTTGATCCCTCTAATCACACCATAAAAGTTTCTTCGACCTCGACACAGACCGGCGAGCATGTTTCTGATATGGAAGCAGAAGTGACTGGTGAAAAAAATCAAATTCTCTTGAATCATCGTTATGTTCTCGAAGGTTTGCAGAATATGAATAGTGAGACCTCTCGGTTTCGTCTGAATAGTGCCGACAGCCCGTGTCTCATCGAACCAAAAGATGGTGGAAAGTATTTGTATATTGTGATGCCGATTAGACAGTGAGTGAGAGTGGTTGTAAGAATGTAGGATTAAAAGATTATAATATTACTAAATCAAAAAATTCACCCGCGAGGTGAATTTTTTGATTTATTCTGTAAAAGCGATGTAATTTGTTTAATTAATTTTTAGTAACAACACCTTCTTAATCGTCTAATCTTTTAATCCTACAATCTTCGTCGTCCATCCCATCACCTCACCACAGAAAAACTTGTCGTCGCTGTCACCTGGTTTCCAATATCATCCTCAGCTGTCACGGTGAGCAGGTGTGTGCCACTTGAAAATTCGTTTAGGGAATAATTCAGGTTGAATGGGTGTTCACGCACCACGCCGACATATTTCTCATCAATTTTATAGATCACTTTTGTAATACCGCGAGGGGCAGAAGCGCCGATATCGGTATTGAGATCCGTTCCAGAGAATATTGTATTTGATGTTGGGTAGATAATTGTTAATGTTGGAATTAGAACAACAGAGTTTTCGTCGTCGTATTCTGTCGGTGGTTCAGAGAAATCCACATACCAGTTTGGTTCCTTTTCTTTCTTTCTTGTCACCCAATCTTGGATCGCGTTTTCCCAAATCTGATATTGTGGGTCAAGTGTTGGGTCCCCAGGTGCCGGACCGCGCGGGTCATCTTTGTTCACATAATACAAAATACTATGTGCAGGCATGTATGTTTTATCCACAATATATTCAGGGGGTGTGGATGATGTGGCTAGTTTTCCTGTGAGTCGGTCGACGCGAACGATGACACCTCCGCCGGTTGAGCCACGTAGAATTGGTTTCTCGGCATCGTTTGTTGGAAGTTCCGGAAATGATTCGACGGGAGAATTTTTCAAAGCCTCAGACATAAATTGATTCCAAATTGGCGCGGCTAATTTCGAACCGCCATCACCTTTGCGCATTTCACGATTATCAGTATTACCCACCCAGACTCCAGCCACGAGACTTGGTGTGTATCCCATTGTCCACGCATCTTTGTAGTTGTTTGTTGTGCCTGTTTTGGCGGCGACAGGGCGATCTTTCAGCGTGAGTACGCCACCAGCTCCGAAAACATAAGCGCGGGCGGCATCGTCTGACAGTATGTTGCTCACGGTGGCAGTGATTTTTTCATCCAAAACTTTTTCACCGTTTTTTCTTTTCCATTCTTCCAGTATTTCACCCTTTTTGTCTTCTACTCGCAAAATACTCACCGGTTCATAATGAGTTCCGCCGTTGGCGAATACCGCATAAGCATTGGTGTGTTCAAGGAGAATTACTTCTCCGCCCCCGAGTACCAGACTTAGACCAAACTCACCTTCATCGAGTGTCGAGTAACCTAATTTTCCGGCGAATTCAACACCGTTTTTTTCTCCGACGAGGTATAGTGTTTGTACAGCGGGGATATTCAATGAACCTTGGAGAGCTTGGCGGATGGTCACTGGCCCACGTTCACCGAGGTCGTAGTTTTGTGGTTCATATGGATCACCGGTGACGGCGAAATTTGTTTTTACATCGAACAAAATCGTGTCTGGGGTATAGCCTTTTTCGAAGGCGGCGGCGTAAATAATTGGTTTGAAGGAAGATCCTGGTTGTCTCTTCCCTTGGGTAGCGACATTGAATTGACCATTGATTGTTTTGCTGGCGAAATCACGTGAGCCGACGAGTGCCAAAATTTGTCCATTTTTTGGATCAATCGCGACCAGTGCCGCATTGTCCGCTTGTCCCTCATTCAGTGTGGTAGAAGCGTTCACGATGGCCTTTTCTGCCGCCTGCTGTTTGTCCCAGTCCAATGTGGTGATTACTTTCAATCCGCCTGTATCCACCATTTGTTCACCGTATTTTTCTACTAATTTTTGTTTTACATACAAGACGAAATGAGGCGCCTGCATATTGCCATATTTTTTTTCAAACGAAAGCGGGGTGGCTTGGGCGGTGTCAGCTTCAGATCGTGTGATGTACCCCTCTGTCACCATTCTCTCCAGTACGAAGTTTCGGCGGTTTTTCAGTGCGACGGGGTTAGCTATGTATGTCGAAGGTGCTTGGGGAAGGCCGGCGAGGGTAGCACATTGCTCGAGTGTGAGGTCGCTGACCGATTTACCGAAGTAGCTTTGGGCGGCGGCCTGAACCCCGTAATTAGTAGAGCCGTAAGGAATTTCGTTGAAATAAATTTTTAAGATTTGATCTTTTGAATATTTTTGTTCCAGTCGGATTGAAAGAATAATTTCACGAAGTTTTCTCGTGATGGTGCGTTCGTTTGTCAAAATTGCATTTTTCACTAACTGTTGTGTGAGGGTAGAGGTACCGCTGATTCTCCGTGAAGTGAATATGCCATATACAAAAGCGCGCAAAATACTGAGCGGACGGATGCCCTTGTGTTCATAAAATTTTGTATCCTCAGTCGCGATGACACCATTCACGAGGTTTTTTGGAATTTGGTCGAGTTCGACCAATGTCCTTTTCTCGCTGGCGAAAACCTCATAGAAGAGGTGTGTGCCTGTCCGATCATAGATTTTTGTGCTTTCGGCGATTTGTCGGTCGGTCAGTTTATCCGGATCCGGCAGATCTCGACTAGCCCATGCGGTGAAAATTGTCAAGGAAAGGAAACCAAAGACAAGGAAAAATACAAAATAGAGACCTAGTTTTTTACGGAAATTACCACGCTTTTCTTTGGACATAAATGGTATTTTGTTGCTTAAATAAGACAAAAAATTACTTGTCAAGTGCCATGATTTTTTCACTAATAAAAACAAACCAATGATAATTTTACAGGGCTTTTTGTTGGTTTTGGTGTTTGTTTCATTCGACCCAACATATCCATAAGATCGGGTTTTGGGTTTTTCTTCAATCATAATGGGATCTGTATTTTTGCCTAAGAATACGCCAATTATACCATAATCATTGACAAAAAGTCGAATTTGTGGTAGTATATAGCGTTGCCAAAATCCCGCAAGGGGTGAAAAAAGCAACAGAAAGGCAAAATATGAGCTTATTTAAGCAAAAAATCGTCCGTTCTGGTGCCAAAATAGCCATTTCTTTGGTCGCAATATTCAATATGATTGGCGCCCTGATCGCTCCGACTATCGCAAATGCTAGTTTTTTTGATTTTACACTCAATTCAGGCGATGTCAAGGATACTAGTTTTCCGGTGGCCGAAGGTAGGCAGCCAGCCCGCACGATGTGGGTCGTGGTGACGGCGTATTCAAGTACTGTGGACCAGTGTGATGATACTCCGTGTATCACTGCGAATGGGTATAACTTGTGTGATAACTACGAAAAATATGCCATTGCCGATACTGTTGCTGCAAACTTTCTTCGCATGGGTGAGACAGTGCGTTTTCCTGATTTATATGGTGATAAAGTATTCACCGTACGTGATCGTATGAATGCACGCTATGGAAATGGACGTCTCGATATCTGGATGCCGACACGCGAAATGGCCAAAAATTTCGGTGTGAAACGCATCAAAATGGAAATTTACTAAATACAAACAAATGAGACAGGTCTGCCGAAAGGTGGGCCTGTTTTGTTTTTTTGTGGGGTGTGGGATATAATGGGTGGGGAAAATATAAATATATATGGAAATAAAATTATTTGTGGCCACAAAGGCGTTAATTGTTCACAGTGGAAAAATATTGCTACTGCGTGAATCGAAAAAATACAATGATGGCACAAACATTGGTAAGTTTGATGTGTCGGGAGGACGGATTGAGCCGGGGCAGAGATTTGATGAAAGTTTGAGGAGAGAAGTGAAAGAAGAAACCGGACTAGAAGTAGAAATAGGTCGCCCATTTTTCGTCAACGAGTGGCGTCCGGTCGTACGGGGTGAACAGTGGCAAATAATCGGAACTTTTTTCGAATGTTTTGCTTCGACTGATCAAGTCATTTTGAGTGAGGATCATTCTGAATATGTTTGGATTGATCCAAAAAATTTTCGTCAGTATGACGTCATTGAAAATCTGATTCCGATGTTTGAAAGTTATTTGAGTAGATAATTATGTTTAATGTTCCAGAAAAAAATTTTATTGACCCCCGAGCTGAAATGAGGAATTCGCCGATCGAGGGGAAAGGCTCTTTTGCAATTGCGCCAATAAAAAAAGGCGAGGTAGTTATCAGTTGGGGTGGTGGAGTAATTGTGACTGAAGAGGAATTTCAGAAAGGATTTGCCGAAGGCCTCTACCAGCCCGAATCGGCGGTTCATTTTGATGAAAATCACAAATGGGTTTCTCTGGCATCGGAGCCGATAGTTGAAGACACTGCCATAAATCATTCATGTGACCCAAATTTGTGGTTTGAAAATGGGTGGCCAATGGTGGCCAGGCGTGATATTGAAGCAGGAGAGGAATTAACCTTCGATTATGCGACTGGTGAGACATATCCTTTGCAATCAGAATGTCACTGTGGATCGAAAAAATGTCGAAAACATATTACGGGTGAGGAGTGGAAAGATGCGGGTTTCAGGGATAGCTACAAAGGGCATTTTTGCCCCTATATACAAGGGCTAATTGATAAATAGGTGTCAGAGCTTGATTTTTCTTAGAAAACATGGTAAACTGTTGTCAGAAAAATGGTACGGTAGCCAAGTGGTAAGGCAGGAGTCTGCAAAACTCCTATGCGTCGGTTC
>DAOOSC010000023.1:0-13431 GCA_035389585.1 Candidatus Magasanikiibacteriota bacterium | reverse complement strand
CGTGTATCAAATTTTAGAGAGGGGGTGTCATTATGAAAAAAGTAAAAAAGACAAAGAAGACAAAAAAGGTGAAAAAAGCTAAGAAAGCTAAAAAGGGTAAAAAACGTTAAACCCGTCTTCAAAACACACCGTCTATTTGGACGGTGTGTTTGTTTATAAAAAATATTTTTTCTCTGTACAAATCTACCAAACAATCTTTTTTTTCACTGTGATATTTTCCCCTGTTGTGGCCGTCTTAAAACTCAATTCCGTTGCCCCAAGCGCGATCTCACCAGTCCGATAGAAAATTTTACTACCATACTTCATATCACCAACTATCGGATGGCCGATATGCGCGAACTGAGCACGGATTTGATGTGGGCGACCGGTTTTCAATTCAATTCGGACAAGAGACTGGCCGTTTTTTGAGCTGACCATTTCATAATACAATTCGGCATAAAGTGCGCCACCGCGTTCTTCATCAAAAACTGCAACCTGATTAGTTTTTTCATCTTTCAAGATATAATTTATGAGAGTGCCTTTTGCTGGCGAAAGTCCAGCAACAAGCGCGTAATAAATCTTTTTTACTTGGTGCGCCCGAATCTGTTCTGACAATCTCGCCGCCCCCTTGCTCGTCTTCGCGAATAAAACAATTCCGGCGACAGGTCGATCCAGTCTATGTAAAAGTCCCAAAAACACATTACCCGGTTTTTGGTATTTTTCTTTTAGATATTTCTTCACCTCATCCATGAGACATGTATCCCCCGTCTCGTCTCCCTGCACGAGCATTCCGGCCGGTTTCCACACGGCGATCAGATGATTGTCTTCGTATAGTACTTCGAGCATACTATTTACACCACCGCGCGAAAATTCCACACGGCAATAAACGACCGGTAGCGCTTTCACGAATTGCGAGCTCCCCTTTTTCAATTTCGCCCCCATTTTTTTCCGCAATCGGCAGAAGATTATTTTCGTAAGCCGTCGACGAATAACCGGCGGCATAACCATTTATCAAAACAAAAAGCGGACTATCTGAAAGAAGTTGCGTGCATGAATCAACCAAAGCAACAAAATCCTCCTCAATCTTCCACGATTCTCCTTCGGGACCATGCCCAAAAGCGGGTGGATCCATGATTATACCCTCATATTTTTTACCGCGTCGTATTTCTCTTCTCACGAAAGCAAATGCATCATCGAGAATCCAACGGATTGGTTTGTCAGACAAACTAGATAATTCCGCATTATCGCGTGCCCAACCAATGGCCACTTTTGAACCGTCGACATGGACCACTTCCGCCCCCGCCGAAGCCGCCGCCAGCGTCGCCCCGCCAGTGTACCCAAACAGATTCAATACTCGCACATTTTCGCCCGTTTTTTTCCTTTTTGCGATCACATCGCGCGTCCATTCCCAATTTCCAACTTGCTCTGGAAAAAGTCCAGTGTGTTTGAATGCCGTCGGTCGAATCCAAAATTTTATTCCCCCAAGTTCCATACTCCAACGCTCAGACACCCCCGGCCTGATTTGCCATTCAGCTCGAGTCGCCTCACGCAAAAATACCGCATCTGCTCCATCCCATCTAGCGATTGGCAATGATTTCCGCCACAAAGCCTGTGGGTCAGGACGACGAAATATGACCTCGCCGTATCGTTCGAGCTTCTCTCCACCACCACTGTCAATCAATTCGTAATCTTTTGTTTTTTCCGTCACCATGATTTTTGGGTTCATAAAAAATTTTTTATGTCTGTAATATATAGTAAATTCAGCGTCTTTTCAAGGACGCGAAAAGTTAATCAATCAAATCCACCCTGAATTCTTTACCATGTTCGTCAAAACCCAATTTCCGGTAAAATTCATGCACTCCTACCCGATCCGCGCGACTATTGGCAATCAATTTATACGCGCCGGCCGATCGCGCTTCTCGAATCGCCTGTTCGACAATTTTTCTCCCGAGCCCTCGACTGCGATATTGATCGTTCACGAATACGTCTTCCAAATATGCCACAATACCGGCATGCTCCCCCACATGTAATTCATTTTTCAAAAAATACACACTCGCCCGCGCCATTTCTTCGCCCGCCTCAGTGAGAGAAATCCTAATTGGATCTGGTACTGAAACTTTCATTTTAATTATTTCCATAAAATCTTTTTAAATATTTCGCCCAATTTATCCGGACACAAACCACCGCCCGATCTCTCGAAATCTGCGGAAACCACCTCCGAACCCTGAGGAATGTTCGCATAATCAAAATCGTAAGCCGCCCAACCTCGACGGGTATAAACACCCCTCTCATCATCCGTCAACAAATGATTATTACATATGACCATATCAATTTTTCGTGGTAAATACGTTTGCAATTCACGCACCGATTCGGATAATATGCGCGGCCCCATCTCGCCATTGGCTTCATACGCATTGCCCGCAACAAAAATTAATTTTGCTTTCGAATCATTCACTGCCTCGCGAAAACCGTCGGGCAACATCGCGGCAATTACACTAGTGTAGAGAGAGCCTGGACCGATGATAATATAGTCTGCTTCGCGGAGAGCCGAGGCTGTTTCCGAATATATTTCTGACCTTGGCGAGAGCCAAGCGCGCTTGATCCGACCCGTCTGATTTACAGACGGCCGATCAATTTCTGTTTCACCAACCAGAGTAGAACCATCGGTGAGCTCGACCGCGAGGTCAGTGAAATTCAATGTTGATGGGTACACATGACCAACTGATTCCATAATTTCTTCAAATGCCCTGATCGCCGCGATGAAATCTCCCGCATACTGTTCAAGTAAAACGAAAACTAAATTGCCGAGATTGTGGCCGAATAATTTTTGATTAGTCGTAAAACGATTTGAGTGAAATATTTTTTTCAAAACACGATAATCAAAAGGCGCAAGCGCCAAGACAGCGCGTAATATATCTCCTGGCGGTAAAGTCGCAAACTCACGACGCAAATCACCCGATGACCCGCCGGAATCACTTGTCGAGACCGCGGCTTTGATCTCGATATCCGGAAGTATTTTCTTCAATGCGCCGAGGCTAATCGCGGAACCATTTCCACCCCCTACGGTGACGACTTTAATTTTCTTTTTCACTTCATTCATATTATTCGACAGTCACGCTCTTCGCCAAATTGCGCGGACGATCAACATCACGTCCGAGCGTTACGGCTACATAATATGCGAATAATTGTGTAGCGACAGTATTCAAAATCGGCTCGAACAATTCCATCGTGCGCGGGACAAAAATCATGTCATCAGCCGATTGGAAATCCTCATCTCCCTCGGATACGAGTGCGATGATCGGCGCTTTTCGCGCCCGCGCTTCGGCAATGTTGGAAAGCATTTTGTCATATAGTTGATTGCGGGTCGCGATTGCAAATACCGGAAAATCGGGCGAAAGTAGGGCGATTGGACCGTGCTTCATCTCACCTCCTGGATAGGCTTCACTGTGAATATAACTCACTTCTTTCAGTTTAAGCGATGCTTCGAGCGCCGTCGCACAATTCACACCCCGACCGAGAAAATACATATTTTTTGATTGAGCATATTTTTCCGCTACGATGCGAATTCGGTCTGCATCCGCCAAAACTTTCTTTATCTTTTCCGGTAATTCCATAAGCGCTGTCACCACCCTCTCACCAGTCGCGAGCGACAATGAACGATTGCGCCCAAACATGAGAGCATAAAGCGTCATTACCGCCGACATATTGATATATGCCTTCGTCGAAGCGACCGCTAATTCCGGACCCGCATGAATATATGTGCCACCGCCCGCCTCACGCGCAATAGTTGAACCAATTGTATTCACAATTCCACGCACGACCGCCCCTCGCCGTTTCGCTTCCCGCATCGCCGCGAGAGTATCTGCTGTTTCACCTGATTGTGACACCGCGAATACCAATGTGTGCTCATCAATAATTGGATCCATATAGCGAAATTCGCTAGCGATTTCCACCGCCGCCGGCATTTGCGCGAGCCTCTCGAACGCATATTTACCCACATACGCAGAATACAGAGCTGTCCCACAACCAATGAAAATCACCCGCTTGATTTGTCGCATCTCACTTTCTGATAAATTCAGCCCGCCGAGACGCGCCGTGCCATTTTTCAAATCAATTCGACCAGAAATTGCGTTCAAAAGAGATTCCGGTTCCTCAAAAATTTCTTTCTTCATGAAATGTTCATAGCCATTTTTTTCTGCCTGTTCCGGAGACCAGTCGAGATTTTGTGTTTGCACTTTTAGATGATTCAGATCGAGCGTAGTCATGTCCATTCCGGTTTTTTTGAGCAATACCATCTCCCCATCATTCAAAAATACGACTTGATTGGAATACGGTAAAATCGGCGTTGCATCGCTTGCTACAAAATATTCATTCTGACCGACACCAATCACGATCGGCGAACCGAGACGTGCCGTCACCAATTCATCCGGATGGTCCGCATGAACGACAGCGACACCATAAGTACCCCGTACTCGATGCAAAGCTTCAGCAACTGCCTTGCGCAGGTCTCCTGTATAGTTTTTTTCAATCAAATGCGCCAATACCTCAGTGTCAGTCTCCGACACAAACTTGTGTCCCAATAATTCCGCCCTCAATTCACGCCAATTTTCGATAATTCCATTGTGAACCACCGCAATTTTGCCATCACAGGACAAATGCGGGTGGGCATTCTCTCGCGTCACGCCACCATGCGTCGCCCAGCGTGTGTGACCAATACATAAATTACCTTCGGGTAATTCCGCAGTCGCTTTTTCCAATTCATCAATTTTACCAACCGCCTTCGCTGTCTGCAAAATACCATTCGTGACCAAAGACAAACCGGCCGAATCATAACCGCGATACTCCAAACGACGCAAACCACCTAAGACAACTTGTTTGCTATTTCGGCTACCGATATGTCCGACGATACCACACATAAAAAATCAATTAAACGCCGATTTGAAAACCAGTTTCAAACGCTTTGATATTATTTTCCCAATTACTTTTTTTTGCCAACTTTTCTTTCAGTGCTTCGAAAACACAATCTTTCTCCATGAACCCTCTAATTACTAATACTTTCGTGATGAGACCGAGAAAAAAAATGTTCCGGCTAGAATAATCAATTTTATTTTCCGAAATAATTTTTTCGTATTTCGTAAAGTCAATGACTTTACCACTTTTGGCTCGATATTCCCGTGTCCTCTGGCTAGCTTGTTCTGACATGATCAACAACAAATCCGGATCCGAAAATTTCGGATAAGAAACCTCTCGATCAGAAATTTGCACGTACGCTAGTGACACACCCCCACGCTGTTCGAGACCATAATTCGGAATATGACTGACAAATAGACCGTTCGCAAAAGCCGCTCGACAAATAATTCCCGAAAGTGACTGAATCCCCTGGCCACCATCGCCTGCTAGTAAAATTTTTATATGCATATTACAAAATCTCACCCGTTTTAAATGTATCTTTCAATTTGTTGAGGTGGTTGTTTGATTCGACACCTTTCATGCGCCAATTCGTCGGACAATATGATAATACCTCAACTAACGCGAAATTCCCGGCTTCGGTCGCTTTTATCGCTCTTTCCAAGTATTCAGCCAAAATGACCGGCTCATTGGCCGCTGTCCGAGCGATGTAGGCTTGGCCATTTAGTTCACGCACCAATTCAGGGCCGAGCATCGGCAATTCATCGTGACCGGCCGGCGCCGTATCTGTCACCTGCCCTCTGAGCGATGTCGGTGCGGTCTGTCCACCTGTCATGCCGTAGATGGTGTTATTGACCACGATCACGAGAATCGGATTATTACGTCGCGCCGCCCACAGGAGACTCTGGAGACCGATCGAATATGCGCCACCATCGCCGGTATAAGCGACAGCGATTGATTTTTCACGCGCCTTTTCGAAACCGACCATCGTCGGCACTGCCCGCCCATGATGTGTTTGGAAGGTACTAATCGGAAGCATATCCCAAGCGAGCAGAGAACAGCCGATATCGAGACCAATGGCCGCCCGATCTGCCTTCTGCAATTTTTGGAGGACGCGATTCAGGGTTTGGAGAATTATGATATGACCACAACCCGGACAAAAGGCAATTGATTTTGTTTTCTTATTTTTTGGCATATTTTTTCATTACAAATTTTACAATTTCGTCAGTCTCAATCCCTAAGGCCGGACGAAAATATGTCGAAAAATTTGGACAATTGGAAATTCGATTTTTCAATAGATCCGCCAACTGGCCCGCACTCGACTCCGCCACCACAAAATTTTTCGCTCGTCGTGTCTTTGCGAAACCTCGTACATCGAGCGGCGCCAAAGTGAGCGGACGCCACAATCCGACCCGAAGTCCTCGCGCGCGCAATTTGTCAACCGCATCTCTCGCCACACGACCGACGATTCCATGCGCGATAATAATTGTGTCTGCGTCAGCCACCAAATATGATTCACTCTTGGCAATTGTTTTTGACATTTTTACATAATCTTTCTGCGCTCGTAAAATTTCTTCATTTAATTCCTCTTCGACTGTGAAGATATTGCGCAAATTGACATGACCTGTGCGCGACACAATTTTCGGCGCGGGAATATTTTTGATTTTTTTGAAATTCGATATGACCTGTTTCGTCTTCACGAGATAGCCATCTGTCAGTACGAGCGCTGGAAAACGATATCGCGCGGCATCATTGAACGCCCGCCGTGTCATATCGTACAATTCAGTCAGACTCGAAGGAGAATACACTATTCGCATCCCCTCGCCATTTCCCCCATGGGTTGCGAGCACCACTTCTTGCTGGGAATAAATCACCGTGCCAGATGACGGGCCACCGCGCTGGACGATTATTGCCACAAAAGGTAGGCGCATACCCTCCGCCATACTGAGTGCGTCCTGCATGAGGATGGTACCCGGACCTGCTGTCGCAGTAAAGGATTTTTCTCCTGCCAATACTGCCCCAGCGACCGCAAAACCAGCCGCGATTTCATCTTCGGTTTGTAAATATTTCATCCGCTTGTCTCTAGCCGCTTCGCGAATCCATTTGCTCAAAATTTCTGTACCGGGAGTAATTGGATAACCATACATAGACACGGCCCCAGCGTCTCTCACGGCACGCACTACGACGTCGGAACCACTGAGAAATTCTCTTTTATTTTTCATAAACTTATTTATTACTTTTCATTTTATCGGCTCTCTCCAATTCCGCCGGACTATTTATCCCAAACCATTCACTCGAATCCGGCAATTTCACGATTGTATACTTCGCCCCGCTGCCGCGCGCCATCGCGAGAGCTGTCGGCAGTCCCCACTCGCCCAATTTACGAAGTTGAGGCATAGTCGGAAACATTTTTTCGTACCAATTACGATCAAAACAAAAAGTGTTGGTACTAATTTCACGAATTTGTTTCAGTTCCTCGGCCAAATACTCTTTTTCGATCACTTCGATCTGGCCATCGGGGTGACGGAAGACGCGCCCACCACCAAAAGACGGATCCGCTTCAGCCGAAAGCAGGGTCAATACATTTTCCGAATCAATATGTGTTTTCATGAAGCCGGACAAAGTATCTGCCTGATAAAAAGCACCATCATCACCGTTCATCACGAGAACATTTTTCACTTCTGCCGGCAATTTCTGCATACCGACGAACGCCGCGTGAGCCGTACCTCGTAATTCTCCTTGGTCAACACAAGTGACACGCTCTCCGAAGTATTCGCGTACTTTTTCAGCATGAAAACCCACGACCACACAAATTTTTTCCGACCCAAAACCAATTTTTTCCAAAGTACTGATCAAATAATCAACAATCGGGCGACCGCCAATCTGCTTCATCACCTTCGGCATGTCGGTACAACCCAGTCGTGTGCCACGTCCCGCCGCGAGTACGACTACTCCGAAGTTATTTAATAATGTCAGTGACATAGTTTTTTATATCAAATAAATTTTCAAAATATGGTAGGCCACTTTTTTCATAATCTTCATTCTTATATTTGCGATTATTTTTCTTTGTGACGATCTTTCCTTGCAAAAATTTATCTCGGATCAAAATATTCTCTCGCAAATTATCGTTAATAAAAACGAAGTCACTATCACCTGACATCTGCCCGACAAAATCTCTTTTTTCTTCATTACTAGACACCACTTTTACGGTCTTAAATTTTTCAAAAATTCCCGTTTCGCGAAATTTGTTTGTTTGAAATTTCCCATCGCCAGCGGATAGCAAAATCAAGTCCGTCGTCCGATTCAAACTATCTACCAATTCTCGCGCGCCTTCATACAAATAATCATTTTTCAAAACGCCATACATTTGCTCGATTGTCGAAATTGGCACATCAAAACCCCTCTCGCGCATAATACCGTAATGCTCCTCGAAAGAATAGTCATAAATAAACGGCGAAACCGAACAAAGTGATTGATAATATGTCTCATCGAAATCTGCACGTGTCACACCATAGGGACGAAAAATCTGATGTAAATCATCTTCCATCCGCGCTGTGTCATAAATTGTATAATCAAAATCTAAATATGCAATCATAATTAACTAAGAGAATTCCAAAGTGAATCAAAAATAGTTTTTTGCGTCTCCGCCACACCTTCATTTTCAATTACGACTCCGACCGGCTCATTTTTCGCATTGAGAGAAATATAGGCAGTTTTTTTCGGATAAATAATAATATATGTCGGTGTGCTTGGGGCACTTTTGAGCCAGCGGCGCTCATCGAGACCACGCAATTCACCACCATCACCAATCGCGACCACACACACTGCAATTCCTTTTGCCACACGGACATCAGAAAAAGTTGGAAATTGCTCATACAGATATTTGCGTACACCTTCGGCCGAGTAGATTCGATATTTTTTTTCTTCGCTCTCCGCGCAAGTCGTGAGGACGTCTTCCAAAATTTTGTGAATTTCATCTTTCGAAAAATATCGAGATACAGGACGCTCGCCACCACTGTCGTAGAGTGATTTCAATTCCGGAATCAAATCATTTAATTTATCACTCGCCTGTGTCGTATCTTCGATCTGTCTCTTCGCCAAATCACGCAAACGCACCGGATCTGTCGCCACAAAAAATTGCTTCGCCTCTTTCTCGTAAAATTCCACTATTCCGAGAATTTGCAAACGCTTCAAGCAATCATAAACTGTCCCCCGATTCACATCCGTTTTCTCTGCCAATTGGCGGACCGACGATGGTCCGAGACGCAGAAGTTCGAGGTAGATGATCGCCTCTTTGTCTGATAGTCCTAATTTTTTGAGTATTTCTATATTCATATTTCACTGTTCAACGATAAATAGTTTACCAACAAACAAAAAAGCTGTCAATTTTTCATCAACAGCCTTTTTTGATTATTGCGATTTTTTGCCTAAAACAAGGCAATACACGAACATTTTCGCGTCAAACCATGTTCGCAGAGCCGAGTACATTCTTGATTTTGTCTGCATACATTTTCTGTAGTTCAAGTCGAGCTGGTGCCAAATACTTACGCGGATCAAATTCTGCCGGATTTTCCGCTAAATAGCGTCTAATTTCTGCGGTCATCACAAGTCTTCCGTCAGAATCAATATTTACTTTACAAACTGACAATTTAGCCGCTTTTCGAATGTCTGTTTCTGGAATTCCAGCTGTTGAAGCCATTTTTCCACCGTATTGATTGATTATATCTACATACTGTGGCAAAACCGACGACGCGCCATGTAGAACGATTGGAGTTTTCGGTAGCACTTTACCAATTTCTTTCACAATATCGAGTCTGATACCAGGTGTTTGGCCCGGTTTGAATTTGTAGGCTCCGTGACTCGTACCGACCGATACCGCGAGAGAATCTGCCCCCGTCCGTGCTACGAAATCGGCCGCCTGTTTCGGATCCGTATAGTGACTTTTCTCAAAAACGATATCGTCTTCCCTTCCGGCGAGTACGCCCAATTCAGCCTCCACCGTGACCCCATATTTATGGGCATACTTCACGACCGCCTTAGTCACTTTTATATTCTCTTCATAGGACAAGGCCGAACCATCGATCATGACTGACGAAAAACCGGTTTCAATACAGGATTTGGCAATCGCGAAATCAGCCCCGTGATCCAAATGCAAGGCGATTGGTACTGGTTTCAACTTCTTTTCACGCGCCAGTCGTCGCATCATCTCCAAAGCCCCGACCGCCATATGAGTGAGCATGGTCTGATCCGCATATTCACGCGCCCCTTTCGACACCTGGAGTATCACTGGAGACTGCATGATGAGCGTTGCTGTGGCGATTGCCTGCAACTGCTCCATATTGTTGAAATTGAACGCTGGCACCGCATAGCCCCGTTTCAGGGCATCTGTGAGCATTTTGTCTGTATTCACGAATCCGAGTTTTTTGTATGAAATCATAAAACGAAAAGTAATTGTCATAGCCCCCCCCACCAACCTCACCCATTGTACCAAACAAAAATCCCCGGTGCAAATTACACAAGGGATTTCCTTCTAATTATTACCACATCGTATCAATATGCTGAGAAACAGTCAATTTCCTAGTTATAAAAATAATCATCACCACCCGCATCATCACGTGACGAACCGCCACCGAGCAAATCATCCTCTTCATCATCCGGATTTGTCGTCTGTTTGCGACCATGTGAGATATAGGTCTCGTCTTCGACCTGCCCCGCGAGAGCGGCATCCCAGAAGTCATCGGCTTCCATATCGAAACCGACATCTTCCGAGTGCTCTGAAAACCATTGTTCAAAAGCTACTTTCAATTCACCTTCATCTGTGGCATTTTCGAACGCGTCCTCGAGTAACGCAATTTTTTCTTGATGAGAAATAGCAATTTCTTTTTCAATATCATTAAATATTTTCTGCACATGATCCAGTACTGAGCCTTTGATGATTTCGAACTTTTCTTCGTTTTGCATAAAAAGATTCAAGTTAAATTTCTTGATACAAAATATACCATATTAAAATATTTTTTCAACCACCTGCCTTGTGGATATGTCATATATTTGGTAAGATAAACCTGCTTAAACTGAAATATGCCAAATATAAAACTATGCTCATGGAATGTGAACGGCGTCCGAGCCGCCGAAAAAAAAGGAATCATCCCATGGATTGAAAAATCCGAATATGATGTCATTTGTCTCCAAGAAACCAAAGTTTCTGATTCCGCAATCTTATCCGAAAAGCTCAGATTTGTCAATGGCTACGATTCCTACTGGCAATGCGCGACAGAGAAGAAGGGGTACAGTGGCGTAGCGGTCTATACACGCCTGAAACCGGTGAAAGTGGTGATGGAATTGCCTGGGTTACTCGGGCGTGAGGGTCGGGTTATCCGATTGGACTTTGAAAAATTTGTTTTGTTAAATATTTATTTCCCGAACGGTGGAGCTGGTGAACATCGTTTGAAATACAAACTGGAATTTTATGACGAGTTCCTGAAATATGTGAAACATTTGAAACAGGGCGGACACGAAGTCGTGATTTGCGGAGATGTGAATACGGCGCACAATGAAATCGATCTCGCTCGCCCAAAAGAAAACGAAAAAAGTTCTGGATTTATGCCGATCGAGCGTGAGTGGCTCGATAAATTTGTCGAAGCAGGACTAGTCGATTCATTCCGGAATTTGCATCCGAAAAAAGTGGAATACTCTTGGTGGGATATGAAAACACGCGCGCGCGAGCGAAATGTTGGTTGGCGGATTGATTACTTTCTTGTCACTGAGAAATTAATGAAACACGTGACGCATGCCGAAATCCACAATGATGTCCTCGGATCTGACCATTGCCCCGTCTCACTGACACTCAATATTTAATATGTTCGTGAATAATATTGACCCGATTTTGGCTAGTTTTAGCGTTTTTTCTATACGCTGGTACGGAGTGCTTTTGGCTGTCGGAGTGATTCTCGCGGTGACAAATATTATCAGGCGCAGTTCAAAATATTTGCTTGATAAAGAAAAAGCATTGGATTTGTGTTTGTATTTAATCATTGGCGGACTGATCGGAGCGAGGCTCGGCGAAGTATTATTTTATGAACCAGTTTTTTATTTTACCCACCCACTCGAAATATTTTTTATTAATCACGGAGGACTTTCGAGTCATGGCATGACGCTCGGTTTAATTATTTCGTTTTTAATATTTACCAAAACAAAAAAATTACCCTGGAAAAAAGTTGCTGATTTAATTGTACCCGCGATTCCCCTACTCGCTTTTTTTATTCGCATTGGAAATTATACTAATTCGGAAATTATGGGCCGCGTGACGACTATGCCGTGGGGAGTTTTTTATCCGCTAGCCGAGTCAATACCACAACTTCGTCATCCGATTCAACTATACGAAGCGGGCGTATTACTAATTATATTTTTTTTAATGTATTTTTTGGAGAAAAAATATTGCAACAAATGGAAACCATTCACACTCGCCAATACTTTTATTTTAACATATTTTGGTTCAAGATTTTTTCTCGAATTTTTCAAAGCGGAATATTCAACCGCGCTCAGAATTACTATGGGGCAAATTTTGAGTATTCCTTTTATTCTATTTTCGATTGGATATATTTTTTGGATAAAAAAAAAGCCCCGGTGAAGAGGCAACCTTTCAACTAGCTGGTTTAGCGATACTTGATTAGCTTTTTCTTAATAGACCAAAGTGCGCAAACCATGGCAATACAAATAACCAAATACACAATAAAGCGCGCTGTACTTACCCCATAAAATTCAACCAAAAGACCCAGTCCACCCAAAAACGGAATAAGTGCGGCAACAAAATCATCCGCCATGATAGTAAAAGCTGTTCTGACACCAAATGGTTTGTTTGAATTAGCTTTTGACTCAACCCACTTAGCGGGCCCAGGCTTATAAATGTCGAAATACCTAAAAATAAAGAAATACGATACGAGAAAAGCAGATGTTGCAAGAACATTGCCCAGCGTCGCGGCGCTACTATTGGCTAAACTAAAGCCCATGAGTACGCCTAAATTGGCCACAAACATCCCAAACACTTCATCAATATTTGTCTCGTTGCGATCATACATTCCGACTTTGCCATCGTGGCGGGGCACCTCACCATACCGCTCGTACGCATACCGTTCACCCGGTCCGACGACGAGCATGCCGAGAGCGAAGACACCGACCGTGATGATGGGATACACCCACCACACCGGCTGGAGTAGAAATACGAGCTCGAACTGGATGAAAAGTGCGAGGAACGAACCCCACGTCCCACCACCCTTGCCGTTCCGTCCGAGCCGACCAGTGAAAAACCCGGTCGCGATGAAGTAGCTGAGCCAACCTTTGAACTTGTACATGGTTCACCTCTTTTGTTTTGCACACCAAACATGTATTTGAATTGCCAAAAGAACAAATTACCCGCTCTAAATTAACATAAAATTACCCTCCCGTCAACCCCCCCAATTTACGCCAATGAAAACAAAAACATGTCAATTTTAGTTGACATGTTCTTATTTTGCGATTGATTTTGGGTAAAAGAGTCATTGTCCTGGC
>DAOOSC010000022.1:0-14021 GCA_035389585.1 Candidatus Magasanikiibacteriota bacterium | reverse complement strand
TTTTGAAATCAAAATAGAATAGTATACGGTTCCAACGATGCACTTCTTCCTCTATGGCGTTCCAATTTTCCCGCAGGTAGGTCACATAGAAACAGAACTCCGATTTATTGGGGTTCTGTTTTCATTTTGAGAGAGGTTGGGATTCGAACCGAAGGGGTTTGGGAAAACTGCCTAGCGGTCTCCCCACCTCTGCTGGGGAGAGCTCACGAGAGGGCGGAAGCCCTTTCGTGGGAGGAGCCGAAGGCGACGACTTCGAATAGCGAATCGCCTAGTCAGGTCACAAATAAAAACGTCCTAATTAATTTATTAGGGCGTTTTTTGTTTGCAAAAAACATTTCCGACACGTTTGAAGCAGTCAGACTAAAGTAACTTCGTATAGAATCCTATTCTCCAAACTTTGGATTTTCTTGGATATACTTCCAAGCGGCGATATAATCTGTTTTACCATCTTTTGTTTTTCCCAAATTAGTACGATCCAAATCAGATGTGTTCTCTTGTTGGTAGTGGTGTGCACACAAATCCATTCTTTCTTCGTCCAAACCCATACCTTTTAAAATGGCCTCAGCCTCTTCTTGGCTTTTTGGTGCTTCTCCTCGCTCTAACATAGATTTTAAATTAATAGACCATTCAAATTTGGTCTGTTTTAAACAATTTGTAATTTCTGTTCGACAACGACCAGCCTCTCTTCCAACCGACCATATTTATTCCGCAAAAATGATAATTCTTGATCGAGAGTCTCATGGAGTTTCACAAAACGATCCACATCGCCCAAAATTTCCGACTTCACCTGCATCAAATCATCTTTGGTGGCGAAAGTATTAAGTGTTTCTTTGGTGCCAACAGTCTCAATCGCAACCGAATCTAACTGAGATTCCATTTTCTCCAACTTAACCAAAATTTTATCTAAAATTTGTTCCTGATTCATATTTTTGATTCTCTTTATATGTGGATATTATATGCCACCAAACTCAATCCGTCAAACCCCTTTCTACCAAACAGTCAATAGACAAAACCAGCTCCAAATGATACGATATTGGGAGTACTAAACAAAAACCATATGAAAAAAGGTATTGATTATACTGGTATTACGACCGCTTTCTGCTGTCACGACGAGAGGGGGCAGATTCTACTCAGCAGGAGGAGTCAGAAATGCCGCGATGAACAAGGTTGTTGGGATATTGGCGCAGGTGGATTGGAATTCGGCCTAAGCCCGGAAGAAAATATGCACAAAGAAATCAGTGAAGAATATGGCGCCGAAATTATTGACTTCACGCCAATCGGCACACGCAGTGTGAACAGAAAGCTGGTCGACGGTACCCCGACACATTGGATCGCCTTCGATTATTTGGTGAAAATAAAACGCGAAACTGCTAAAATTGGCGAACCGAACAGCATTGACGAAATCGGATGGTTTGATTTACAAAACCTGCCCAACCCATTGCATTCACAATTACCACTTTTCCTCGAAAAATACAAAGATGTTCTAAATAAAATAAATCAAGCATAAATAAAGGGCGCCAATCATGGTGCCCTTTATAAATATTCCCATCGACTTTCGTTACAAAAATCGATGGGAAAAACTAACCGCGAAAGAAAGGTTGTAAGCTATCCCAAACGGAATGGTTTACACACCTTCGCTTTCAAATCGAGAAACTCCAATACGAGTGTACGGTGTGACTCAGGAAGAGCCTTCAAGGTTGCCACTTTTGGACCACCCCTTTCGCAAGAAAGCGGCTCCACTCTATTGACATAGTACTCTTCAATTTCCCTCTTTCTCTTTTCAGCTAATCTTTGCTTCTCAGCAGTTGCTCTATCCTGCTGTTCTTGGGCAGTACCGCGTTTCGAGCGACGAATCGCACCCACAATCCCCACTGCTCGCAGAATAATCCAAAAACAGACAAATAAGATAAAAACTAAAGCTAAAAAGCCACCGAAAAATAAACCGAGCGACGCCCAAATCGGAATTCCACCGTATCCAGCAGATTTGGTGACAAAATCACCGATGAATGGATAGATCCCAAACATAAAAACTAGCCCGTACACAAGCCAACCGGCCGGTAACATCAAAAACGGAAGTACATTCGGGCGAAATCTCGCCTTGGAATCAGTGAGCCACCAATACGCAGACGCATCCATGTCTGGAAATGCACCCCACACTGATCCAGAATACCAAGAAAATGGGTGTAAAAATGCCTGATATCTCACACCACGACGACCTGCAAGAAGAGCTATTAAAACAACAATAAATCTTGAACACTCCTGATATACCAGAAAAATTAAAGCTGGTATCCATTTGAACAAGAAAGCCAAAATAGCGCGACGACGAAATTGACATTGATCTCTCGGTCGATCATCACACCACAAATTCACATACCAAGAAAGCCATCCGGGTGGTTCTTTCGCAAAAAACGAGTCCCGCACCGCAATCTCTCGATAATCATGATAGGGAAGATGAAGCCTGTGGGGCAAACCGGTGTTGGGCGCATACGACCATACGTTATGCAAAACCCTCTCGAAACACCCTGTCCTTATATCTTTTTTCATATAAAGATCTGATAACCAATTCAGAGCGCCTTCTTTACTGATCGAATCGTCAAGAGCGGCCCAAACAATCGAGCCGATCACAAAAAAAGTACCGGGGCGATGAAATTGAAATTGGGTCATCCCGGAATGCAACGGCACCAAACGACGCTCATACTCTGACAATCGGTAATCACCTGGGATATAAGATTCCCCCGCTTCTTTACAGAATACTGATACCAACATGTAGGGGTGTTTCACAGCGAGATTGTCTCGCAAGATTTCAACCGTCTTCTGATTCAAGCACCAAGCAACATTGATTACTGCCGAATCCGGATTGGGCTGAGCACAGCTTATCCGAAATAATTTGACACCAACTTCGCCACCTAATGCTTGGGTAATCTTTTCGTCAACATCATCCGACCCAATAATATCATGCCGTTCGGATGGCGCAAGGACAGGAACCTCTGCCTCGATTTCTGGCACAACCACGGACGACTTCTTCACTTTCTTAGTTTTCTCTTTTTTTCCCATTTGAATCCCCCATTATTGATGACATGCACTGAGATCTAGCCGATCGCCATGACCACGAGATCTCCTAATCAAAAATTGTACAGAACAATCAAAATAGTCTAAATATGACTATTAAGACCCTATACTTGTAGCACAAATCAACCAAATTGTCAAACCTATCTTTCGTCACCTATCGTCCGACGCAAGATCCGTGCCACCGTCTCAGACATTGTGATTGGTAAGACATTCGACCATTTAACTGACATACTCTGACACGACTGTTTATCAATCAATAATTCACGCACAATATTTGCCAAATAATTTCCATCCGCAACCCGCTCATCGACAACAACTGCGGCGCCAGCTTCAGTAAATAATTTTGCGTTATCTTCCTGATGACCTTCATCCGGCACGAGAATTGCTGTTTTGCGCAAAGCCGACAATTCAGTCAATGTCCCAAATCCAGCTCGACACACGACCACGTCCGCGAGCGCGTACGCATCCGCCATTTCTCCATCGAAATAATCAAAAAAGTGATAATGTGAAAAATGTTCCGCTGTCTTCTCACAAATATCTTTCGGCCGATCACGCCCAGCGAGATGTAGGACATCACAAAATTCCGCGAGATGCGGCACGGCTTCCGCCACAATTCTATTCACCGTCGTCGAACCCGTCCCACCGCCAAGCGCAAACAAAACCGGACGACCCGGAGCGATCCCGAATCGAGTACGCGCTCGCTCCCCATCTCCGTGTAAAATTTCATCCCGCACCGGGTTACCGATCCACTCCGCACTTTTGCCGGGGAACACATTGATATTTTTTTCGAGAGCGACCGTGAAAACACGCGCGAACGGAATCATTAATTTATTTGCAAAACCCAAACGCAAATCCTGCTGATGAACCCAAGTCGCAATCCCGAGCCTCTTCGCCGCAAAATGCAATGGCACCGAGACAAAACCGCCCGCCGTGATACAAATATCCGGCTTGAATTTTCGTAAAATTCTCTTCGATACCACATAGCCGTGATGGATGCGATACAAATCGGAAATATTTTTCAAAGACAAATACCGCCGAATTTTACCTGACGGAATACCAACAAACTGAATACCGCGTCTCTCGACCATCTCCTTCTCGGGACCACCGATAGTACCAATCCACAAGAATTCCGCCTCGGGAAATTCTCGACGAATCAAATCCGCCAGCGCCAGAAGAGGCGTCACAGGACCGAGAGTAAATCCACCCGAAAAAATTATTTTCATAAACTATTTTGTTTCACGGCTCACTGACACGAGAATGCCCGCCGCTCCGAGAGCGAGCATTAGAGCCGTACCGCCATGACTAATAAACGGAAGAGGTACACCGGTGAGTGGCATGAGACCAAGCATCGCGCCGATATTCATGAATGACTGAATCAAAAACCAACTAATAATCCCAGTGACGAGCAGACGACTAAACTCATCGGGCGCGTTTTTGGCCATTCGCACGACCCGAGCAGTGATGAAAAGCCAAAACAATAATAAGCCAAAACCAGCCACAAAACCCAATTCCTCCACCAATACCGCATAAATACTATCGGCCGCCACTTCGGGTAGATACTGAAATTTCTGTACTGAATTACCGAGGCCTTTACCAAATAACCCACCTGTACCAACGGCGAGCAAAGCCTGATTCGTGTGATATCCCACACCACGCGGATCTAATTCGGGATGCATGAAAGCCATGAGGCGATCCGCTCGATAGTCCGCCGAAAAAACCAAGATACACAATCCTGCAATCCCCAAAAGCGCCAAGACCGCAATATGCATAGGGCGAGTATCAGCAGTGAACAGCATCGTGAACAAAATTCCAAATAAAATTACGACTGTCCCAACATCGGGCTGAAGTAATGTCAACACCACCACAATCCCTCCCATGAGTAGAGCCGGTAAAAAACCATTGGCAAATAAACGCAGTTCCGGCCCTCGTGTCGCGAGCAGAGATGCCATGAAAACCACGAGCGCCAATTTCGCGAACTCCGCCGGCTGAAAGGAAAAACCCAAAATCGATAACCAACTATGCGCGTGCGTGCCATAATTCGCCCCAAAACCAGGAATAAAAACCGCAATGAGAAGAAGGATAGCGAAACCATAAATCCAAGTCGACCACCGGCGCCAGAAAAGATAACTAACCCGACTGCAAACCAAAAAGGCGATAATCCCCGGCAATACACCAAACAAGAGTTGTTTTTTGACAAAATAATAACTGTCACTGAACCGCGCTGAACCGACAGCTGAAGAAGCTGATGTCAAAATCACCAGCCCGAAAATCAACAACACACCAAATGCCACCACTAAAGCATAATCGACATTTTTATTTCCGATTCTCGGCATAATTATACGTTCAAAAAAACGAGAATAGCAGAAGCAACCAACAAAAATATTTGACAAAACACATCGATCGCATGCAAAAATTGCGCCGCAAATCGATCTTCATCGTAAAAAATCCAACTCAAAATCGTATTGATGAGAAAAATCGCCAATCCCGATAACGGTAGAAAAATTATTTTCCACCACTCGCCCACATAATCCACGCCGAACAAAATATTGTAATGCAAAAAAATCGGATCAGACTGAGGATGGATTTGAAACAACAGCCAACACCACGAAGCGAGATTCAACACCAAACACAAAATCACAAAAATTAAATTGTCTTTTTGTCTGAAATAAAGCCCAATAGGAAAAAGCCGTCTAGACATAATTATCAAGTTAAATCACTATCGTGAGAATTATTTGACACCAACTCCCGAATCTCGGGTACACGGGCGCGTAATTCCTCGGATACCAACCCAGAAAATGTCTCATCGGCGTAGGGACACCCCGCGCAAGCCCCCTGAAATGAGACCTCTACCCGACCCGAAATTTCATCCACCGAGATAATATCAATCCCACCCCCATGTGCCAAAAGACGAGGGCGAATCTCATCATTAAGCGTTTTTTCGATTTTTTCTCGTAAATTCATACTTGCCAATTATACCCCACAAACCACCCTCTTGACAAGATATCAAACTGGGGGTATAATAGCGACAAATTTTACTTAACGACAAGGTTAACGGCGCGCGTGGCAGAGGGCACGAGCGGGCGGTTCACTCTCCGACCTATATAGGACGGGAAGTGTGAAAGACATACATATGTCACACAAAAAGGCCGGTGGTTCAACCCACCTCGGTCGCGACTCCAGACCGAAATACCTCGGAGTCAAAGTGGTTGATGGCGACCAAGCCAAAGCTGGTAGTGTCATCGTCCGCCAGAGAGGCACGGCTATCCATCCGGGTAAAAACGTACTGAAGGGCAGTGATGATACTTTGTACGCGGCAGTGGCCGGTACAGTCAAATTCACCACTCGCAAACACATTCGTTTCGACGGATCTAGGAAAACTAGCTCATTCGCAAACGTAATTCCACACAAATAAAATACGAGACCCCCGCGAGGGGGTTTTGTATATACAATATATGAACTACGCGGAAATAACTCTCGGGGGTAAAATTCAAAAATTTCCAATTCGCGACGCGTCCGACCAAAGCGTCTTCGAAGAGATCTTCACCGACCGACTGTATCGTCGGGCGGAGGATTTGATATCCACATCTGATTTGATTATCGATATTGGTGCCCATGCCGGATTTTTTTCGATTTACGCGCGTGATCTGAACGCCACTGCGCCAATCATCGCACTCGAACCAGAACGTAAAAATTTCCAAGCTCTCGAAGACAATTCCGAATTAGCCAAACTGAAAAATTTCACAGCGCTAAATGCCGCCGTCGTATCCGAAGATTTCGGCGCGACCAAAACCAAACTTTATCTCGCACCAGACTCACACAATCACTCCACCTGGCCAAATGAAAAATATAAAGTTGAATATGTGCTCGCCAAAAAAATTTCCGAATTGATCGCGGGACGTTCTGAAAAAAAAGTTTTTATGAAAATCGATATTGAAGGCGCGGAAAAATTACTCCTCCCCGAATGGAACAGGCAAACACTCTGGAAAATTTCGTCCATCGTACTCGAATACCACAATGACAGTGAAAAAGTTTCTGTCATCGCTGAGAAGAAATTACGCGAGAGCGGATTCTCTTGTGAAACTTTCCGTTCGCCTTTTGACTCGCGCTTCGGATTGATTATTGCGCGTCGTCGCAGTAGTCTGGTATAATTGTGATGGATTAATCAACTTCACAAATCTCTTCGTGAAATTTCCTGGACCGGAAAACTTCATCCTCGCCACCAAAAGCACCATACTCCAAATTCTGGGAATTTTCGGGTCGTTTTTCGTTTTTGGTTATTTACTCGATCGAATCAATACTGCCACGAAAGGCCTATACCAAAAAACTATCGGCTGGTCTGGAATACTCCTCACTGCCTGGATCGGTACGCCCGTGCATGAGCTCGGCCATGTCATATTCGCCTTGCTTTTCCTGAAAAAAATCAATCACATTTCCCTGTTTTCCCCCGAACGCGAGACCGGCAATCTCGGTTTCGTGAAATACTCCTACCACAAGTGGAATATCTTCGCACAGATCGGAAATTTCTTTGTCGGGGCGGGACCACTGATTTCGGGCGTACTCGTCCTCGCCCTCCTCTTCATCGCTTTCGTACCTGACGGGACGAATCTACTCAGCAACCTGCTCTTCGCCAAACTCGATCCGAAGTCAGTCTTCTCCGCCATGCGAGCGATCGTCATCGCTCTCGGTAAATTCGCCAGCTGGCACGATCCCTGGTTTTATTTGTTCACTTATTTATCTTTCTGCGTCGCGACCTATATGAACCCCAGCTCGGCCGATCGGCGTGGTATGTATCTCGGTTTCGCTTCCCTATTTTTCCTGATTTTTGCTTTGAACCTGGCCGCGCTCATCGCCCACCAGAACCTGGACACTGTCGTATCCTATATTACCGGCGGGTCACTCATCGCTGTCGGGCTTTTCGTCTATGCGCTTTTTATTTCGACCATTCACTTCATTCTCGCGACCATTATTTTACGACCGTTTGTGCGGAAAATTAGCTAAATTTAGCTAAAAATCTGTCCCGATTATTGCCTTGGTGGGAGAGGTCTTGACAAAACCTCTTTTTTGTGATATACTGGATTGTCCACATGGAGTGGAGCTTGGCTCGGGTGAGCCAATTTGAGGAGGATACAATGGATAATAACGTTTCTATCGCGGTTGCATGTCTTTTTGTCGCAATTTCGATGACGTATTCTGCCCTGACAGGGTACTTTCTGTATGGAGCGGCAACGATCCTGAAGAGTCCAGATAAAGGGTGGGGGGCAAAGATCTTTTCAACCATCATCGGGGTGGGGGGGCTGGGGATTTCAATCGGAATCCTCCACCTGTTCAACCCGGAAAGGGTGGACACACCCGAAGCGATTTTTGGCTTCGGAGCGATGGCCTCAGGAATGGTGGTGATATTAGTATTTTTCATGGCCAAGGAGGTGGTGCGGATCTACCGTAGCCGTCGTCAGCAGGTCGTCATCACCTGCTAACCATACCCCGCGGGCAAGCGCGGGGACGAAAAAAGATATTGTTCTTCCAAAATGATAAACCGGGGATCTTGCCATCCCCCTCTAACTATTCTTTCTAAAAAATTAGAAATAATTGAGGAACAAAAAATAGCCTAAACGGCTATTTTTTGTTTTCAATTTAAATTTCTTTTTTCAAATCCTCCAAAACTTTTCTGACACTCCGATTCAATTTTTTCGGCACACGAATTTTCACTCGAACATAGTGATCGCCCCGATTGGATCTCCCCAGGTGAGTGATGCCGTGCCCACGCAGACGAATCAGCTGACCGGATTCAGTGCCTTCGGGAATCACCACCTTCACCACGCCATCGATAGTCTCTACTTCCACTTGATCACCCAATACGGCTTGCGGAAAACTAATTTCCTGATCAGTATAGACATCGAAACCTTCTCGATGCCACAATTTCTGCTGTCTGATATGAACACGAACAAACAAATCACCATCTTCCCCACCATGCGGTGCCGTCTCACCATATCCTGAGAGACGAATCGATTGCCCCTCATCAATTCCTGGTGGAATTTTGACTTTGACAGTCATCGTCTTTGCCAGAACCCCATCACCACCACAATGTTTGCAAGATTTACTCGGTCTCTGTCCACGACCATTGCAAGTCGGACAAGTCGTCACCGTCTGCATATTGCCGAGGAAAGTACGTTGGATCTGGACCACCTGTCCCTGACCATGACACTGACCACAGGTGTCAACCTTACTCCCCGGTTCAGCTCCTGTGCCACTGCAGACATCACAACGACTCTGTTTACGAAGTGAAATCTCTTTCTCTATACCGAAAGCGGCTTCCTGGAAACTCACTTCGACATCGACTTGAATGTCACGCCCGCGAGATTTCCTACCCTGACGCCTCGAACCACCACCGCCAAATCCGAACAAATCACCAAACATATCACCGAAACCACCGCCATCACCGAAATTAAATTCAAACCCGCCCGCCCCTTGTTGGCCGCGTGCCGCCCGCATAAAATCTTCCCAACCCATACCATTGCCGAAACCACCCTGCGATTCGAAATCCGAACCGAATTGATCATATTTGGTCCGCTTGTCTGCATCCGACAACACTTGATAGGCTTCGTTTATTTCTTTGAACTTGGCTTCATTGCCACCTTGCCGATCAGGGTGGTGTTGCATGGCAAGTTTACGAAATGCTTTTTTGATTTCGTCTGCCGTCGCGTTCTTTTCGACACCGAGAATTTTATAATAATCTTTGGACATAATTAATTTCCGAGACCACTCTTCAAAGCCGACAACTGATCTGCTAATTTAATCTTCATGTCGGTGAACAACATATCGACTTCCGCAACAGGCAATTCCGAATTAGCACTCCACATAGTCTGGCTTCTCTTCTCTTGACCAATTCGATCGCGATAGTCACGTGCCGCTGATCGTAAAATAGCCGGCATATCCGCCCGAGGGAGATTGCTATCGAGTAATACTGTCTCGACAAACATACAATCCGGACAAAAAGCATAACTAAAGACGGTTTTTTCTCCTTCATATTTACCCGGCTCCTGCCCGGATTTCAATTTCTCCATGCCACAACGGATGCAGACTGTAATCATAAAAATTTATTATTTCACGACCTCTCCCTCGATTGGGCCCTCATCTTTTTTCTCTGGCTCGCCAGCATTAGCACCGCCAGTCGCCGGCCCGGCTTCCGGACCTTTGTTTGCTTGCTCTTGCTGATACATTTTCATACCGACCGCTTGTGCGACTTTCGATAATTCTTCGGAGGTTTTTTTGATAGCTTCGAGATCATCTTTGTCCTTCACATCTTTCACCGCTTTTAGGGCTTCCTCCACTTTTTTCTTCTCTTCGTCAGTGACGGCAGAGATTTTCTTTTCTTCAACTTCTTTCATCATTTTCTCAGTCGTGTACACCATTGTGTCGGCAATATTTTTCGCTTCGATTAGTTCTTGTTTTTTCTTGTCTTCATCCGCATGCAATTCCGCCTCTTTCTTCATTTTCTCCACTTCATCTTTTGAGAGTCCGGTGGATGCGGTGATTTTGATTGATTGCTCTTTGTTGGTCGCTCGATCTTTCGCTTTCACATTCAAAATACCATTGGCATCAATATCGAAAGTCACTTCGATCTGTGGCACACCGCGTGGCGCTGGCGGAATACCATCGAGCATGAAACGACCGAGGGTTTTGTTATCCGCCGCCATTGGACGCTCCCCCTGGAGGACATGAATCTCCACACTCGGCTGATTGTCCGCGGCCGTCGAGAAGACTTGTGACTTCGAGGTCGGGATCGTGGTATTACGTTCGATCAATTTCGTCATCACACTGCCCATCGTCTCGATACCGAGAGAGAGTGGTGTGACATCGAGCAGGAGGACATCTTTCACATCTCCCTGGAGCACTCCGCCTTGCACGGCCGCACCGACCGCCACCACTTCATCTGGATTCACACTGATATTCGGCTTCTTACCGAAGAATTTCTCGACAGTCTGGAGGACGAGTGGCATACGAGTCATACCACCGACCATCACGACCTCATGCAAATCACCAACGGACAATTTCGCATCCGCGAGAGCTTTTTTCACTGGTTCCAAAGTTTTTTCGACCAAAGCTCCGACCAACTCTTCCAATTTGGAACGAGTTAATTTCATCACCAAATGTCTCGGGCCAGTTGAGTCAGAAGTAATGAACGGTTGGTTGATTTCACTTTCTTGCGCTGTTGATAATTCAATCTTGGTTTTTTCGGCGGCTTCTTTTATACGCTGTAATGCGAGCGGGTCTTTACTCAAATCGATTCCTTCGGTTTTTTTGAATTCGTCAATTATCCAATTAATCAAAACCTGATCGAAATCATCTCCGCCGAGATGAGTATCACCGTTGGTGGACAATACCTGGACAGTGTCTGGAGCGACTTCGAGAATGGAAATATCGAAAGTGCCACCACCGAGATCATACACGGCAATTTTCTGTTCGGTCTTTTTATCGAAACCGTAGGCCAGCGCGGCCGCAGTCGGCTCATTCACAATACGCAGAACTTTCAGACCGGCGATCTCACCTGCATCCTTCGTCGCTTGACGCTGGGCATCATCGAAATACGCTGGCACGGTAATGACCGCCTCAGTAATTTTTTCACCCAGACGCTCTTCCGCATCAGCTTTCATTTTTTGGAGAACCATGGCGGAAATTTCTTGAGGAGTATATTCCTTTCCCTGCATGAGGACTTTCACACCATCACCCGACTTCACGATCTTGTATGGCATGAGTTTCAAATCACGCTGTACTTCTGAATCACCAAAACGACGGCCAATCAAACGTTTGATCGAATACAAAGTGTTTTCCGGATTCGTCACAGACTGACGCTTCGCGAGTTGGCCGACGAGACGTTCACCCGATTTGGACACCGCGATAATTGATGGCGTCGTGCGCGCCCCTTCTTTGTTTTCGAGCACCTTCGGCTGACCACCCTCGATGATCGCCATACATGAATTCGTCGTTCCGAGATCGATTCCTAATACTTTTGACATATTTTTCAATTAATTAATATTTACTCTGTCTTCTCTTGGAGAGTTGTAAAGACTCCCCAAAAGAAACACAATAAACATTATTTCTTGCTTGATTTTTTCGTCACTTTGACGGCAATTTTCTTCACATTGCCTTCTACCGCTTTTGGACAAGTGATTTTCAATACACCATCTTCAAATTCCGCCGAAACTTTGTCCTCCACCACAGCGGCCGGCAGAGCGACTTCACGATAGAATGAGCCGGAACGCACTTCTTTGCGGTAGTAGTTTTTCTCGTGCGCTTCATGCTCTTTCTTGGTCTCACCGGAAATGGTGAGAATACCCTTCTCGACATTCACCTTCACGTCTTCGGCATTTACGCCTGTGAGAGGCGTCTCGATGACCACCGCCTTGTCGGTCTCATAGACATCGAGGGCCGGTACAAAAGTTCGCAGAGGCGATGCGCCAGCGAGAGCAGGCAGACGATTGAATACATCGTCCACTTCGCTAAACGGTTCCCACATGGGATTCCAACGAATTAGAGACATATACTTTTAATTAATTGCCTTCCTCTCACAATGGTGTAAAAGAAAGGAGTATAAAGATAAAATTATTTCGCGACGATCACCCGGGCCGCTCGGATCACATGGTCCCCTACCCGATACCCCGCGCTGACTTCACGCACGATCATCCCCGACTCTTGATCCGAATCTTCTTCTCCGGCCGCATCATGATATGCTGTATTAAATTTCTCACCGACAGTTTTGATTTCTTCGATCCCATGCGCCCGTAAAACATCACCAAATTGTTTCATAATGTACTCGATGCCTTTCACCCAGCCCGCTTGTTCCGAATTAAAATTATTATGCTCAACACCAAACGCTTTTTTGAAATTATCATACACCGGAATGAATTCCTCCAAAATCTGCGTCTCACTCATTCGCGCCCATTCCGCGCGCCGCTCACCCGTCTCCCTCTGTAAATTTTTGTAATCCGCGAGCGCCCTCTGCCAACCGCTTTTGTATTCTTCCATTTCTTTTTTGAACTTTTCGCAGTCGCGACAGTGGCGCGAGAAAAGCGGTGAAGACTTTTTAGTTTCTTCCTTTTCTGGTTTTTCCTGGATTTCATCTTCTTTTTCTTTTTTTTCGATATTATCGGTCATACTGTTTATTCAATATTTCTTCTTTAAAAAAATTAATGAAAGAAAAAGCTCGAGCATAATCCATGCGCATCGGTCCCATGAACGCGAGCAAACCATTCTCGGCAAATCGAATCGCGACCGTGCCACATGCCGCGCCGAAAGGATTGTCTGAACCGATCAAAATCGTCGGCTCGAATCCAACTACTTCGAGAAACATCGGCAAACGTTCTTCACAATGATCAAACACGCGAGAAAAATCCGCCACCCGAGAAAAATCATGAAATTCCGGTTCGGAAAACAAACTGGATAAGCCGGCATAAAAAAGAGAATTACGATCCCAAGCGACAATGACCGCCGCGCCAATCAAATCAGATACATACCTCACACCCATCTTCATACCTACCCGATTGTCCGGGGCGGAAGAAAAAATCTGTTTCATCTCGTCTCTCGTATTGGTCCGAAGTGAATTCGGACGCATCAAGTTCGTGACGTAATATTTGTACCCTTCCTCCGTCGGAATCCGACCTGCGGAGGTGTGAGGATGGGTCAACACACCCAAATCTTCGAGATCTCTTAATTCATTACGGATCGTCGCCTCAGACAAATCCAAACCGCTCTTCCGAGCGATCGACTGCGATCCGACAGGTTCAGCGGATTCAATATACGCATCCACCACCGCCCGCAATAATTCTCTTTGTCTTTGGTTTAATTCCACCATATTATTTAGCTAAAATAAGGTATTTTCTATCAATAGTTTATCACTCCACATTTACAAGTGATAATATATCACAGCGCCCAAAAACTGTCAAAATATAGTTATC
>DAOOSC010000021.1:0-15599 GCA_035389585.1 Candidatus Magasanikiibacteriota bacterium | reverse complement strand
TGGCAGTATTGCGTTCTTGTTCCAAGGGTTTGGGGCTGGCGGCAGAGCGTGTGGGTTATATGTTTTTGTCAGAGGAAATGGCTGGGCTGTATCAACCGTTGGATGTTCCGTTCGAGCCATCTTTGTATGCCGCGACTTTGGCTCGTGCCACCATGGAGGATGGAGAATTTCAGACGCAGTTGCGAGAGGGTGTGACGAAGTCGAAGCGTGCAGTGACGAGTGTGTTGTTGCGAGCAGGTTTTCAGATTCTACCTACACACCCAGCGGTCTCTATCATGACGATTCATAAAGACAGATTTAATGTGGTCGCCAGGATGGCAGATTGGGGAATAATGGTAGAAGCAGGCTCTTGTTTCGGGAAAACACATCAGGGTTGGGATGATTCCTATTGCCGGTTGCGTTTGCCCAAGGATCAAGATTTAGAGGAATTTTGTCGGCGAATTAAATAGGTTGTTCTACCAACAGGGAGGTGGAAGATGATAGAAGCTAAAGTGATTTATCGTCCATTGACAATTGAGGATCTTCAATCAGACACTCTCGAGGAGGTGCAGAGGCAAGCTTGGGTTATTCCGGATATCACAATCGTTCCAACCCATCTATTTCAGGCGGTTTGTAAGTATGAAGCCGGCTTGGTAATTGGTGCGTTGGTCGACGGAGAATTGATTGGGTTTATTCTGGCGCTCGCGACTGGTGACAGGAATATTCAGCACATTCACCAGATCGGGGTGTTGCCGAGTTGGCAGGGGAAAATGCAAGGGAAGGGTCTGGGAATTGGATACGGACTATTTCGTTGCTATCAGCGAGTTGCCCTGCAAAAAGGGATCAAAGAAGTGAATTGGACATTCGACCCCCTGCTCGGACAGAATGCTAATCTGTATTTCCACAAAATCGCGGGTGTGGCAAACCACTACGAACCGGCGCTTTATGGGGAGACGAGTGAGGAGGGAATCTACGGGAAGAGACCAACCGATCGACTGTTCGTTCGTTGGCAGTTGGAAGAATCAGCGAAGAGGCCGGCATGGTCTCTCGAGGAGATTCGTTCTCTGCCGATAGTGAGCTCTCCTGACGGGCTGGATGGGGGAATTTACTTCAGAGTAGAAATCCCTCCGGATGTCAAGGGGATGACGGATGAAGACGCTTGTGAGAGTATGTTGCGGGTTCGAGAGATCTTCACGGCGGCTTTCGAACAGGGGTATCAGATAGTTGATTTCTTGCATGTTAGAGATGGGGAAGGTAGTCGTAATTTCTACCTCTTCGGCTAGTTCGTTCAATCAGGGCCTGCCTCCGAAAGTCGCGGGCCCATTTTTTTAAAAATTGTATGTTGATTAAAAAAATTGAGTTATTTTATCTCCGTTTGCCGATGAAAATCGTTTTTCAGACGAGTTTTGGTAAAATTGATTATCGACCGGTTTTGTTGGTGAAACTGACAGACGAAAAAGGCAATGTCGGCATGGGCGAGTCTTCGCTTCTGGATTTGCCGATTTCAGAAAAAGAGACTTCTTCTTCGGGGCAAGATTTTATTATTGAAAAAGTGGTGCCAAAACTGTTGGGTAAGAAATTTTCTTCGGTGAAATCTGTCGGAGATTTCAGTCATTGTTTTGGCAATAATTTCCCAGTGACAATTACCGGGGTGGAGAGCGCTCTGCTTAATCTATTTTCAATCAATCAGGGTGTGGGCTTGAAAAAGATTTTTGGGGGTAAAAAAAATAAGGTTTCGATTGGGATGAGTATTGGTTTGCAAGCGAGCGAAGAAGAATTATATCGAGCGGTGAAAAGTGCCATAAAAAAACGCTATTCACATATCAAATTGAAAATTGAACCGGGGCATGATTTGAAAATTGTGCAGTTTGTCCGTCGGAAATTTCCGATACTGAAATTTTCGGTAGATGCCAATGCGGCATATGGTCGGAAACATTTGCCTTTATTCGAAAAATTAGATGAGTACGGTCTCGACATGATTGAGCAACCGTTTGGTAAAAACGAACTGAAACTGCATGCGGATCTCCAAAAAAAGATAAAAACACCGGTTTGTCTCGATGAGAGCGCGGCCGATTTCGGTACGGTGGCGCGAGCGATAAAAATGAGGAGCGGAAGAATTATAAATATCAAACCGGCGCGGGTGGGAGGATATCTAGAAGCGGTGAAGATTCATGATTTGTGTGAAAAAAATAATTTGCCGTGTTGGGTGGGGGGGCGACTCGAATCTGGTGTAGGGGTAGAATTCAATTTAGCTTTGGCCGCTTTGCCGAACTTCACTTTGGCATCGGAGATTTTACCGGCGGATTCGTTTTTACGAGAAGATGTGGTCGTGTCATCGAAGAAAGTTGTGTGGGGTCACATGCTCGTCGGTAGGGGTGGGCGAATTCCTGTGGATTATAAAAAAATTAAGAAGCACTTGGTGGATTATAATGTTTTTTCTGTTTGATTGATATTTGACTAGTGACTGAATTATGTCTAAACTAGGAATGTAATTATTTTCATCAAGAAAAGTTTCATAATATGCCAAAAATTAATAAAAGACGTTTAGTAAAATTGTTTTGCGATTTAGCCAAGATCAAAAGTCCTTCTGGAAAGGAAGAAGAAATTTCTCGGTTTATTGAGAAAGAGTTGGGGACGATTGGTATATCCGCACGACGAGATAGGTATGGCAACCTGATTGCTAGTTTGGCGGGTTGGGGAGAGCCGTTGATTTTGTGTGCGCATATGGATACGGTGTCGATTGGTCCGGGCGAGGCGATTAGACCGGTGGTGGGGGGTAAAACAATCAAAAGTGATGGCACGACTATTCTCGGTGCGGATAACAAAGACTCGGCGGCGGCGATTTTGGAAATGTTGAGACTTTTGAAAGAAGCTGGCCAGAAGCATCGGGCGCTCGAATTAGTTTTCACGAGAGACGAGGAGGCGATTTCGAAGGGGGCAAGCAATCTCGATTTTTCTCTATTGAGAGGACGAGAGTGTGTGATTTCTGACCACTGTGCGAAGTATGGGGTGATCGTGCAGAGTGCACCGTTCAACTTCCAATTCCAAGTCAAAGTGGTGGGCAAACGTGCGCATGTAAAGGCGCCAGAAGAGGGAATAAATTCAATTAAAATTGTGGCGCAAGCGATTGCGAAAATGCCTTTGGGTCGAGTTGATGAGAAAACTACGGCCAATATCGCTTTTCAAGTCGGTGGCTTGCAGGGTGTGGTGGATGATGGTGATAGGGGGATTGGTACTTTGGGGGTGGAAATTCGTAATTCTGTGCCGGATTTAGCAGTGGTCTATGGAGAGGTGAGGGGGATTGATCGGGCGAGAGTAGGGAAAACATTGAAAAAAATCGAATCTGATTTTCAGCAGGTTGCGGATCGGTTTGGAGGAAAAAGTATTTTTACAGTTCGGGAGCTGGTTCCGGGTTATAGTTTCAATAAAAATAATAGGTTGATCAAAGAAATTGGGAGTATATTCAAAGCGCAGGGTGTGAAATCGGAATTAGTTTCAGCGGTCGGTGGTTCGGATGCCAATGTTTTCAATAATCGTGGTTTGACGGCGGTAGTGATAAGTTCGGCTTCGCGTCTCAATCATCAGTTGTCTGAATATGTGATTATTTCAGATTTGGTTAGGCTGGTGGATTTTTATTGGCGTTTGGTGACGGGGGTTTGAGGTTTTTATAGTGGCGTAATTTCAAAAAAATCGCTTGGATTTATTTGGGCGGTTTTTTTATTATGTATAAATCAGAAAATTTGATATAATATCACATTATAAAACAAGGTTTTGTTATGAGAGGATTTCGGAGAGGAAAAACATATGCAAAAGTATCTAGGGGGTTGATGGTGTTTTTTGTTTTATTTAGTTTGTTTCCTGGGTGGCCAATAAATTACAAGCCGGTCAATGAATATATTCCGAAAACTGAAGTGGCCGAGGCGGCTGATTTCAGTATGAAGACAGGGTATTATGTGGGTGGCGGAGCTTCGACCACCACCGTGGAGGGGGTTGGTTTCCAGCCAGATCTAGTGATCGTCAAATCGAGTAAAGCAGAGACTAACGGGAGTGTTTTCTATACATCCAGTATGCCGGCGGCGTCAGGAGGGTTTTTGGGGGCTGCTCTGGCTAATTCAGCGACTGCTTTTGTTGGTACAAACTCGGATGGTTTTATGGTTGGCCCCGGGAATGATGATACTAATCAGGCTTTTTCAACCTATCAGTACATTGCTTTCAAAGATACAATGAGTCGTGCCGGATTTACAGTTGGTTCATATACCGGTGATGGTGTGGATGGAAAATCGATTAGTTTTGGGTTTCAGCCAGACGTGGTGGTGGTGAAAGCAGATGGTGCGACGGCAGCTGTGTGGCGTGCTTCAAATATGGCGGGGGATGTTTCGCAATATTTTACGGCGAGTGCTTCCGGCTCGGATTTGATTCAGAGTTTGGATGTCGGGGGCTTTTCGGTCGGTACCAATGCGGCGGTCAATACTGGTGGAGTGACATATTATTATTTTGCTTTCAAAGTGTCGGCCGGTTCGGTTGCGGTCGGGAATTATACGGGCGATGGTAATGATAATCGGACAATATCAGGCGCTGGTTTTTCTCCGGATTTCGTGTGGGTGAAACAAAACAGTACTCAGGCGGGGGTGTTGCGCAATGATCAGTTGTTTGGTGATCTGTCTGGTTCATTTACTGCTGGCGCGGTCGCGGCTAACAAAATTCAAAGTTTTGATGCGAGTGATGGTTTTCAGGTCGGGACGGATGCTTCTGTGAATACGAACGCCGTTGTCTACTACTATGTGGCTTTTGCTGGTTCTCCTGCGTATAGTCCGGGATCCCAATCTTTTAGTTTCAAGACAGGGTATTATATAGGAAATGGAGCTTCGGCAAGTATAACAGGTTTGGGCTTTAAGCCGGATTTGGTAATAGTGAGAGCTGAAAAGTCTAATTCCGGCGTGTTTAGGACGAGTATAATGAACGGAGATATTACGGGAGGATTCGCCGGTGGAACTTTGAGTAGTAGCGCTAATACGATTACATCTTTGGATAGTGATGGTTTTACTATTGGTAGTGACACCGACGTCAACGATGATGCAGTTTTGTACCAGTGGGTCGCTTTTACAGGAAATGGTGGTACGGATTTTAAGGTTGGGGCATTTGTTGGAACGGGGGTGGATAATACAGCAATTACAGGTCTCGGATTTCGGCCGGATTTTGTTTTTTTAAAATCAGAATATACACCGGCGGCAATTTGGAGTTCTTCAGTCACTAGTTCAGATTGGTCAAATTATTTCACGAATACTGCGGGGTCATCGGATTTAATTCAAGGTTTGGATGCGGATGGATTTACAGTCGGTTCGAATTCTGCCGCGAATGGTTCCGGTAGAACATTATTTTATGTAGCTTTCAAGGCATCATCTTCCAAACTGAAAGTGGGGACTTATGTAGGGAACGGTTCGGACAATCGTGATATTACAGGGATTGGTTTTACGCCTAATTTTATCATGACAAAAAATATCTCTGAAGCATCGGTCGGTGTTATGAGGACGGATAAACAAATTGGGGATTCTTCGGTTGGGATGGTCGTTGACACTAGTGCCGCGAATAATATTCAAGGATTTGGAGACGGTTTGTTTCAGGTTGGTACAGGAACGAAAGTAAATAAAAATGGTATCACTTATCACTATTTTGCTTTTGGTGGGGCGAGTACGGTCACGAGAAGTGGTAATTTCTATTTGGAATCTGGCACATATACTGGCACGGGATCTGCTTTTTCGGTGACGGGGATTGGTTTTAGGCCGGATATGGTGATTGTCAAAGATGCGGCGGCAAATAAATCAGTTTATAAAACCGATTTCATGGTGGGTGACGGTGCTTTCAATATTGGGACCGCTGGTGGTGTGAGTAATTTGTTGGCAATCACATCGCTCGATTCAGATGGTTTCTCTATTGGCACAAATTCGATTGTAAATACGGGTGGAAATACATATTATTGGTATGCATTCGGTAATTCGGGCTGTAGTAATTTCAGAGTTGGGGTCTATGCTTCTAACGGGTTGGATAATCGAGATATTACAGGGGTTGGTTTTCAGCCGGATTTTGTTTTTTCTGAATCGGCCGGCAGTCAGATGGGTGTTTGGCGAACGAGTGCTTGGGTGGGGGATAGCTCTTTACAATTTTCAAATTTGGCATCAACCACGAATATGATACAATCGCTCGCGAGCGATGGTTTCCAGGTAGGCACGGGGGTGCAGACAAATAACACGACAGAAGGTACGGCACATATCTATTTTGCTTTTAAAAATACGGCAGGTTATTTCAATGTGGGAAAGTATGTTGGCAATGCGGGGGATAATCGTAATATTACGGATGTTGGTTTTCAGCCGGATGTGGTGTGGGTGAAGAGTGCGACAAACGCTGGGGCGGCGGTGCATAGGAGTGCAGAAGTCGCCGGGGATTCATCAATGTATTTCACAGCGACCGCCAATGCGGCAAATATTGTTCAATCAGTTTCTTCGACTGGTTTTCAGATAGGTACTGACGCAACGGTGAATAGTAATAATGTAAATTATTATTGGGCAAGTTGGAAGACATTGCCACCAGATTTACAACAAATTAGTTATCGTTGGCGTAATGATAATGGTACGGAGTCGGCCGCAACTTTTGCTGAAGCGGAAAATACCGTGATTGCGAATTTACAAAAAAGTACCAACAAAAGATTGAGATTTGAAATGTCAAACGAGGGGAGCTCAGCCGCATCAGCGACTTATCGTTTGGAATACGGTCTGAAGGAAACTACATGTGGGGCTATTTCTTCGTGGACGACGGTGGCCGCGGATCCGACTACGGAACATTGGAAAATAGCGGATTCTTCATATATTACGAATGGGGAAAATACGACGAATGTAAGCAGTGGTCTGACGGATGAAAACACAACTTTTGTTTCGGGGGTTGTCTTAGATAGCGGGCCTTCTACGCGAAGCATCACCTTGACTCCGACTAATTTTACGGAAATTGAATATAATATCCAAGCGACAGCGAGCGCGACCGGTGGAGCGACTTATTGTTTTCGTCTTACTAACGCCGGTTCAACTAGTAATTTTACTTACGGGATATACCCTGAGGCGACACTCGAGGTGGGTGCGGTGGCGATTAGTATTACTTCAGATGGGGTGGTGGACTTCGGCGCTTTGGATTTCAGTGCGGTTGTATCGACGACTGCGGCGTCGGTAGAGACAGTGAGAGTGGACTCTGGTCCGGCCAATTTGAGTGTGAGGAGTACAGATTTTATTTCTGGTACTAGTACTTGGGCTTTGGGGGGAAGTAATGGTGTGGATCAGGTGAAGTTAGAATACGCGACAAGTACAAATGCTAATTGGACCACGTTTAGCGCAAGTGGGACGGTGTATGCGGTCGATGGAAATGTAGCCCAAGGTGGCACGAGAGACCTCAGGTTTCAGATAACAATGCCGTCAAATTCTAATAATTATGCACAGTTTTCTTCAAATGTGATGATTGTGGCTACAACGCCATGAAGGAATGTGGTATAATACTGTCATATAAATATTTTATGAAAAATAATACGGGTTTAATAGTTATTATTACTTTTGCATTAATGGTAGCGGGTGTAACTTTTGCGGCAGACACAGGAAATGTTCAAGTGACGGTGACAGCCAAAAGTGTTTCTGTCACAGCGACAGATGGTTCGGTAGCTTTTGGTTCGGTGGATTTGGGGGCATCTACATCGACTGTGGGTAGTGATCAGACCCAAACCGTCGAGAACGCGGGCAATATTACGGAAGATATAAACATTAGATGTTCTGATGCTACGGGTGGTGCTGTGGATTGGGTTTTGAGCACCGTGACTGGTACAAATATTTTCGCTATGGATTTTAGTACGACTACCGGTAGCGGATGGTTGCAAGCATCAAGTACATATCTTACACTAATTGAATCTTTGGGTGCATCTGCAACTGATACTTTGGATTTTCGTCTTCACATGCCTTCGACTTCGGATGAATCAACACAAAAGACGATTGTGGTGACTGTTCAAGCAGTTCAAGCTTAATGATATGAAACTCTTTCGGTGCGTACTAATGCTTGTCATCCTAAGCACGCTCTTGCCAGTGTGCGTTTTTGCACGTATTGGTGTGGGTGTAGGCACAGGGAGAATAGACATTCGGGAAGAATTAAAACCAGGAGGGGTCTATGATTTGGGGAATTTACTTGTATTCAACACTGGAGATGAGGGTGGAAATTACAAAATAAATATAACATATTTGGGAGACGCAAAAGAATTACGCCCTGATGAGGGTTGGTTTGAATTTGGAAAAAATGAATTCTATTTAGATCCTGCAAAAGGGGAAAACGTGTCCATACGATTGAAGTTGCCAGTCAAAGTCGCGCCTGGGCGCTATTTTGCTTTTGTGGAAGCATCCCCGAAAGTAATACCGGGAAAAGGGACGTCGATTGGTGTGGCAGCCGCATCCAAATTGTATTTTAATGTTGCTCCAGCCAATTGGTTTATGGGTGTGTGGTATCGATTTTTGTCGCTTGTTGGAATTTACAAGACGTGGATTTATGTAGTGTTGGGGATGGTGATTGCTTTTGTGGTCGTGAAACTTTTCAAGAAGTACGTACATATTCAGGTGGGAATTAAAAAATAGTAAAATGTTTGGCAGGTTTTCAAAAAAAATATTATTTGTCGCTCTTTTCGTGGGGGTGGGAATTTTTTTTGTTGGCTGGTATTTTGTAAATTCGGCTGGTACGGGGCAGATTACAGCACGAGTAAGTGTGACAATTTGTGGAAATGGCGTGCGTGAAGCAGTGGAAGAATGTGACAATTCCGATTTGGCGGGTAAAAGCTGTTCGACTTTTGGGTATAATCAGGGGACATTACTGTGTCGGCCTGATTGTGTTTTCAATAAAACAGGGTGTTCTACGAGCGGTGGTGGCGGAGGTGGTGGTGGAGGAGGAGGCGGGGGCGGTGGTGGTGGAGATGTACCAAATATTCCTAATAGTATCACGATTTCTGGCAGGGCATTTCCCCTCAGTAAAATTTCGGTTTTGCGCGATGGTCAATTAGCGATTAGTACTATTTCTGGTCCGGATGCGAAATTTTCGGTGGCCCTGGTAGGACTATCTCCGGGTAGTTTCAATATTGTGGTATATGGTGAAGATGTTTCAGGGAATAAATCAGCCTCATTTTCCTTCAATGTGATGGTGACAGCGGGGACAATTACCAATATTGGTGGAGTATTTATTTCGCCGACGATTGATGCGAATAAATATGAGGTGAAAAAAGGAGATAATTTGGTGCTGTTTGGTAAAAGTGTGCCATATGGTGAAATTACTATCAATGTAAATTCAGAAAGTAATTTATTTTTCAAAACGAAGTCAGATAAAGACGGCGCGTATTTGCAAAATCTGGATACGACCGTGCTCGAGATCGGGGATCATTCGGCGAAATCAAAAGCGGCGATAGAAACTGAAATTAGTAATTTCGGTAAACCGGTGGCTTTCAAAGTGGCAATGGAAGTGAGTGAGAAACCGAATACGGGGAAATTTTTGAAGGGGGATTTGAATAGCGATGGACGCGTAAATTTGGTAGATTTTTCGATTGCGGCTTTTTGGTATAAGCGGACACTCAGTGCGCCATTTTTGGTAAAAGAGAAAGAGCGTTTGAATGGTGATGGTAAATTAAATTTGGTAGATTTCAGTATCATGGCTTATTATTGGACAGGCTAGTATGAAAAAATTTCTATTTGTAATATTTTTAAGTCTTTTTTTCTGCCCGACGTTTGTGCGGGCGGTGGATTTTTCTTGGCAGAGATCGGATGATCGAGTTTGTCTGTTTTTGAATACTGGCGACGTCAGTGTGAATGCGGTGTCAGGAAAAATATTTTTTGAGAATTTGTCGGCAGTTGGTTTCTCGGAAGCAAATTCAGTAGTTAATTTTTGGTTGAAAAAACCAGACGTGAGTGGTGGTGAAATTGAGGGTGTTATTCCTGGTGGTTTCGCTGGTGAAATGGGACAACTCGGGTGTTTTACACTAGGCAGTGTTTCAGATTCTTCATTTGTTAGTTTGTCAGATGCAAAAGTGTTTTTGAACGACGGTAATGGGACGGAAGTGTCCGTAAATAGTGTAAAAGCGCGAATTTCAGATGAGCAAGACACACCCATTTCAGCCCCTACTTCTACAGTCAATTTGGTTCAAAAAAACGATGCATATCCACCAGAAGATTTTTCGCCGTTGATTGCTACTGAGGCGGAAATGTATTCTGGGCAAAAATTTATCGTTTTTGCGACGGAAGATAAAAATTCTGGCATGGATCACTACGAAATTTTGGAATCGGACTTCGCATGGAGGCAAAAAAATGGTACAATTAGACCACTGTCTGTCGGAAAATGGAAGATTGTCGAGAGTCCATATGTTTTGCGCGATCAAGATTTGAAAAGTTATGTATTTGTACGGGCGATTGATCGAATGGGTAACGTGCGCGAAGTCGTGATGGAGCCGACTGTGATAGTGAAATGGTATGAACGTGGTTTTGTGGTCATTGGTTTAGGGATTTTCGCGTTAATTATATTTTCAGTTGGGTATTTCATAAAAAGGCGCAAATGAAAAAGATAATTTACAGTTTAAGTTTTCTATTTGCTTTTGCAGTCTGTTTTTTGTTTGCCGGAAATGTTTCGGCGGCGACTTTGTATGTGTCGCCAGCAAGTGCAAATTTGAATGTGGGAGATAAAGTGACGACTGTCGTCTATGTAAATTCGGGTGATGATGCGATGAATGGCGCAAGTGGAAAAATTTCTTTTACGAAGGATGTTTTGGAGGTAGTTTCGGTGACCAAAGGTGGATTATTCACCCTCTGGACGCAGGAACCGTCGTTTTCAAATACTGCAGGTACGGTGGGATTCGAGGGAGTCGTTTTCAATCCTGGATTCACGGGTAAAGCTGGCAAGATTTTGCAAGTAGTTTTTCGAGCGAAAAAATCTGGCACGGGTAGTGTATCGATCGGATCGGCATCAGTGCTTGCAAATGACGGTGAGGGAACAGAAATCTTGACGGGCACAGGTTCCGCGAGTTACAAGGTTGCGGAAGTGAAAGTAGAGCCTGTGAAGCCGCCGGTCAAACCGGTTGAGCCGACAAAACCGGTGACGGAGCCAGTGAAACCTGTGACAGAAGCGCCAAAAGTTGAATTACCGGGTACACCAAAAATTTTCCCGGTTGCGCCGGTAATTACAGCAGAGTGGCTCGCGACAAATGCGGTTAAATTATCATGGACGGGTGAGGCGGGCGTAGAAGCGGTGCGGTATTCTCTCGCGAATAAGTACGTTGAACCAGCGATGGTGATTACGCCAGCCACGTTTACATTTGAAAAAACTGATTTAGAAGATGGTGTATACGTGTTTAGTTTGAGATTCAAAAATTCCGGTGGTTGGGGACCGGTCGCGACTTACGAATTCAAGGTAGATACAAAATCACCAGAACCTTTCGCTATCAGTCTCGTGAATGGTGCAAAGGAGACTTTTGAATTAAGTCCAAAAATAAAATTCAGTTTGGTCGATGGATTGTCAGGAATTGCGTCGTATCAAGTCAATGTTGGGGGTGGATTTGATTGGGATGAAGTGAAGGTGGCGGGGAACGGTGAATATACATACACACTACCGAAACAAACCCCAGGTAGCAAAACAGTGACCGTGGCGGCATATGACAAGGCGGGTAACATGACTTCGTCGAGCTTGGAGTTCGTGATTAAACAGCTAAAAGCGCCTTTATTCACAGATTATCCACTCGAATTGAAGTCTGGGGATAACTTGGTGATCTCGGGTGTATCTGAAGCGAATGAAAAAGTACGGGTGTATTGGCAATACAATCATGAAAAAGTCACTAGTCGACTCGTGCTCGTCGATGAAGAAGGGAAATTCGTGTTCGCAACGGGAGAAAAAGTGAAGCAAGGTGTATATCGTGTTTATGCAGAAATGGTCCGGGGTGATGGTACGAAAAGTGAATCAAGCGCACCAGTTTTGATCGTCGTGCGTGATTCGTTCCTCATGCAATTTGGTCGTTTCCTTTTGCAGTATTGGGTGGTGGTGCTTTCTGTGACGGGTGTGGTGATTTTCCTCATTCTCATGTTGTGGTATTCTGTACGCAGGCGAAAAGAAAGAAACCGTTTCGGGGTCTAATTTATTGGTAAAAAGTTTTTTAAGAAGGGAAAAAATAATCGGCGAGTGCCGATTATTTTTTTAGGATTTTTGGTAGAAGTGGTGAAAGCCGAGTGGTGATTTCGTAATTTATAGTGTCGATATTTTTTGCAATTTCTTCGGCGGAAATGGTTTCGTTTTTTTGTTTGCCGATAATTATGAATTCATCATTCGCTCTGACGTTTGGTACTCGTGTTACATCAACGACAAACATATTCATCGCGACGCGACCAATTATCGGGCAACGTTTTCCTTGGATGAGTACATTTCCGTTATTCGTCATACGGCGATCGAGACCGTCGCTGTATCCGAGAGGAATTACCGCGATGCGGGTTTTCCGCCAAGTGGTGAAGGTGAGACCGTAGCCGACAGTGTGCCCTGGAGGGAGCTCTTTCACTTGAGCGACATGTGTGACGAGGCGCATTACGGGTGTAAGTTTTAATTTTTTTGAATACTTTTTTTCGAGCGCTTCTGACGGCCAGAGACCGTAGAGGCCGATGCCGATGCGGACGATTTGGCTCCTCAATTCTCGTCCTTCGAACACGAGCGCGCCAGAAGTGGCGGACATGTGGGTTTGGATTTTTTCAAAACCATTTGCGCGTAAAATTTCTACCGCGTTTTCAAAAGTTTCAATTTGTTTTCGGGCATGAGTATCGTCGACGGTATCTTCGATGTTGGCGAAGTGGCTGTACGCAGAGACAACTTCAATATGTTTTAGCGTGCGCAAAATTTTTGCGAATTTCAAAATGCCAGTCGGTAAAATTCCTTGACGTCCGAGGTAGGCATCGATTTTTATGTGCACTTTTGGTTTTTTTCGTAACTTTTTTCCAAGTGTATTTAATTTTTTGGCGATAGAGATATCATAAATACCGAGTTCGGCGTTTAGTCGGACAGCTTCTTCGAGATCAGCTGGTTGAACATAGCCCAAAATCAGGACAGGTTTTTTGGTCACTTGGCGCAGTTGCCTCAATTCCTCAATTCCGTCCAATTGGAAGTAGTCGACATGTTTCTCGATGGCTTTTGCGACCTCGTTTTGGCCGTGACCGTAGGCGTTTCCTTTGATTACGGCTGCCAAACGGCTTTGCGACGGTAGAAAGCGTCGAAAGTTGACTAGGTTGCTAATTAGAGCGGATTTGGAGATTTCTATGTAGGATAGGGGTTTTGTCATAGGGGGTATTGATTTTTTTCCAATTTTACTGTAAAATCAGCTTAAAGATAGGCGGATGCTTTTAATTTTAGTCGTTTATCACAATATAGTCAATCACTATGCCTACAATTAAAATCGAAAAAATGGTATTTGGCGACCCCTCCTTCGCTAAAGCTTCGGCGGGCAAGCAAGTATAAATTTATGTATAAAATAAAAATTGACAAATTAGTTTTCGGTGGACAGGGATTGGGGAAGATTATTGATGAAGGACCGCAAAAAGGTCAGATTGTTTTTGTGTGGAATGCTCTGCCTGGGGAAGTCGTCGAAGCGGATGTAATAAAAAAGAAAAAGACATATATTGAGGCGGTGGCGAGAAAAATTTTGACAGTTTCATCGGACAGAATTGAGGCTCAGGAGGAACATTTTCATTCTTGTTCGCCTTGGCAGATAATCACATCAGAGCGCGAGCGCGAATGGAAAGCAGAAATGACGCGTGAGACTTATGAGAGGCTCGCGGATTTGCCAGTTGCCAAAATTGATTTGGTGGATTTGGGAATCGAGTATGGCTATCGCAATAAAATGGAATATTCATTTGCGGAGGAGGAAGAGGGTGGCCGAATTACTTTCGGTTTTTTCGAGAGAGGTGGTCGATTTGCTTTGGCGATTGGGGACGAGGGTTGCGTGCTCGCGGATCCGGCGATCAATGTGACGGCAAAAAAAGTTTTGGAATGGGTGAGAGAGCAAAAAATCACAAAGCGCAGTTTGAAAAGTTTGGTCGTGCGTGCTAATCGGGTGGGTGAGACAGTGGCGGCTTTGTTTATAAAAGATAAAATGGAATTTGAAGACTTGCCAGAATTGGATGAAAAATGGCGCGGGTTTCAGGTGTATTATTCCACCCACATGAGTCCATCATCGGTGCCGACGGAATTGCTCTATGGCATCGGACAGGACTTCCTAGATGAAACTATTTTGGGTGTGAAAATGAAGTATGGATTGTTGAGTTTTTTCCAAATTAGTCCGGTAATTTTCGAGGAAGCCTTGAAAGATATTACGAAGGAAATTCCTAAAAACGCCGATATTTTGGATTTCTATTCTGGTGTAGGGGCGATTTCTCTACCACTTCACGATCAGGTGCGCTCAGCCGTGCTCGTCGATAATAGCGAAGAGGGGATACAGTACGCGAATGAAAATATCATGGCGCTCGGGGCGAAAAAATATCGAGCAGAGTGTGTACCGGCCGAAAGAATTACGGATTTGATTACGCCAAAGAAATTTTTGATTCTCGATCCACCACGTGTTGGTCTCCATTCGGATGTGGTCAGGGCAATTATGACAGATGGACCAGAAACAATTGCTTATTTATCTTGTAATATCGCGACACAGGCGCGTGATATAAAATTGCTTGCAGAAAAATATCATGTGGAAAAATTGCGTGCTTATAATTTCTTCCCACGCACGCCACATGTGGAGGGTCTTGTGATTCTCAAAAGACACTAGAATTTATTGAATGTTTGGGTGCGATTGTGATATAATGTGCGGGTAAATTTATAAATTTTATCTATGTTTTGGTATTATATCTCGCGTTTCGTCTGGCCAATGGTGCTCGCCATAATTCTCGGCGGGGTGCTCGGGTGGCAGAGGGAGAGAATTGGCAAGGCGGCGGGTCCGCGTACTTATGCACTTGTCAGTTTTGGATCGGCTTTGTTCACTTTGCTTTCGATCAATGGTTTCGGAGCGGCAAATCCTGCGCATGTGGCGGCACAGGTGGTGACGGGTATCGGTTTTATTGGTGCGGGCATGATTTTGCGTAAAAATGATGGGAGTGTGGAGGGGCTCACAACGGCGGCAGGGCTTTGGGCGGTGGCGTCGATCGGTATGTCTGTCGGTGTGGGTTGGTTTTGGCAATCAATTGCGGCGACGGTGCTAATGCTGATTGTGCTCTCGTTCAATGATGATAAATTGCATAATAAAACAAATTTACCGGGTGATAGATTCCGTAAGCATCTTGACGAATAGGGGATTTTGGGGTAGAATATTTACACAATTGACCCACTATCGTTCACTGCGGGTATCATATATCTTCGATATAAGATACCCTTGCTCGGGAGAGTAAAAATAAATTTTTACTCTCCACTCGCGCGGGTATCATATACCGATGGTATAAGATGCCTTGCTCGGAAAAGCAAATGAATTTGCTTTTCGCTCACTGCGGGTATCATATAACGGTTATTATCCAAGTTTTCCAAACTTGTGAAAGGGGTTCGACTCCCCTTACCCGCTCTAA
>DAOOSC010000020.1:0-17092 GCA_035389585.1 Candidatus Magasanikiibacteriota bacterium | reverse complement strand
GCGTAGAAATATGGGCTGATCTGATCAATGTCTTTGTAGCCGAGAAAAGTGTGGACGCGGTCGGTCAATTTCAGTTCGTCAATTTGTTTCTGGTACTCTGAAAAATCTTTCGCGAGGCCGGCGATGATCAGGTGCACACGCGGTTCGGTAATTTGGGAAAGTGATTTGATCAGAATATCGAGACCTTTGTATTCGCGGATGTAGCCAAAAAACAAGACATAGAAATTTTCGGGATCGAGGTCGAGGTTTTTGCAGGCTTCTGTTTTGTCGAAAACTTTATTGATTTGTCGTAGATAAATCATGTGGCCGTGTGGTATGACGACAGCCGGCTTTGTCACATGTAATTGTTCGCGCAGTCTCTTCAAATTATCATCTGCATGGACGATTATTCCATCAAAACTGGCAAACATTTTTTGGTATTTCGGCACATCGATGGCGGAGGATTCATGTGGTAGGAGGTCGTGAGCAGTGATCAGGACTTTGGCACCGAGCAAATTTAACACTTTTTTCAAAATTGAATCATATTTGACAGATAGTGGCCATTCGATATGGATGATATTCGGGCGCCAAAATATCGTACTCCAAACCACAGTATTGAAATTGTAAAGGTAAATAAGAAGCTTGCCAAATTTGTTAGCTTTTTTGGGAAAAATTAATTTTCTTCGCAAAATATACCCATGTGGCAGTTTGTCGTATTCGGGACTACCGATCGAAGCGAGCACAAAAGTTTTTTCGTATGTCGCGAGGGCGTGTGCGAGCAGGGTCGTGTACTGGGTGACACCACCTTGTTTTATCGGATTGATAATCATGATTCGCATAGTGTACGGTTATTTCAATTTCGCCACTATTTCACGTGCGTGTGTCGGGAGTAGATTTATTTTTGGGATATCGTGTAGATTAATCCAGACGAGTTCGTAGCTATTGTTCGGATTACTGAAGTTTTTTTCCGGTCCGCCTAATTCCGCCTCGCCCGTAAATTCGGTAATGAAAAAATAGTATTCGTCACGCCCACGATGAAAAGTGTGAATTGGTTTTTGTTTTGTGAGAGTGATTTCGAGATTTGTTTCTTCGAGAATTTCGCGTTTCAGTGTCTCGGTGAGAGTCTCACCGACATCGACAGTTCCCCCAGGAATTACAAAATATTCTCGATCGAGTTTTTTCCTCTTCATGAGAAGTATTTTTCCATCATGGGTGATAACACCAGCCGCTCGGGGTGCGTTCCATGTGCTCTCGCCGCGGGCGCAAAAAACGAAGTCTGCTAATTTCACACCCATGTCATTGAATGTGGTCGGTGGATTCGCCATGATGCCTTCGTCTGTCATGAGTCTCATGAGTTCCGCTCCCGGTTTTCCAGTCATGCGATAATATAAATATGAAAATTGTTTTTCCGGACGGAAAATTTTCGGTAAATAGAGTTTGTCGATCCGGTCGGTGACTTTTTGGGTCACTTGCGCACCAGAATTGATCGGAATAATTGAGCCTGTGAGTGGAAGTCGAAGCAATGCGGCGAGGTGAGCTTCGAATACAGTTAGTGCGTCGGCTTTATGTTTGGCTTTGTTTTGGAGAATTGATTCGTAAGTGGTGGAGGCAGGTTGGCGAGAATTGATTTCAATCAAATATAGTTTTCCGGTTTTTATTTCATAAGCAATATCGACGCCGAATAGCCCCGACCAACCGGCGCGGCGCATTTGTTCGGCCACCAAATTGACAATTTTTTTGTATTCTTTTTTGGCTTTTGGTGGAAGGATTTTGTCGACAATCGACCAGTCATTACCAACCGTGGCGAAAGGATTGTCGGTGAAGGGTCTCATCCCTGTGATTTGAAAATTTATGTTGCCAATCAAAGTTTTTTCACCCCAGACAATGTTATTATTTGTAAAAATATAACCATCGATGTAACGGGCCGTCCGCACTTCACGCTCAGGGAATTTCGCTTGCAGATCCTCAATAATTTTTTCACTATCGACGAGAATTGTACCAGCGCCGGTGTGAGAGTGATTGAATTGAAGAATAAATTTTTCTCCATGCCATTTCAAATCACGAATCGTGTGAATTTCGCAGTCGGGTAAATATTCTCTAAGTGGGGCGAACATTTCGACTTGCGAAACTTTCTCTTCGAAGCGGGCGGCAGTTTCGGCGGGCGGGTTCAATAATTGGTATTTGCTTGCGACACAGATTTGTTCAATTTGTTTGGTGTTTTTGAATACCACGATTTGCGGGTTTTTGAATTTGCGGAGGAATTTTTGTGTTTTCGGATGTGTGAGTAATTCACGTGTGTCTAGCTCTGCTTCTCCCTCGATGAGTAGGATGTCTGGTCTTTTCCCATATGTAGTCTTCACAAACGGACCGGAATTTGAGATAATGAAAAAACCAGGCACGGCTTTGCCGAAACCTAGGGCGCGTTCCAGGTCTTTTGTCACGTAGATCAGCGGTTTTGTGGCTAGGGATTTTTTGAGTGAGTGGTACATAGTTGAGGTATTTTATCTCTAAATGGCTTTTTTTGCAACTTATTATGAATGAAATAATTAAGGAATTGAAAAAATACGGGAAAGTAAAAATTAAGGAGTCTTTGGCCAAGCACACCACCTATCGAGTTGGTGGTCCCGCCGACTACTTCCTCGCGGTCGAAAATATCGAAAAACTGCCAATGTTACTAGGGTATTTGTCGGGTGAGGGTGTTTCATATTGTATCCTCGGAGGAGGGAGTAATAGCCTTTTTTCAGATGAGGGGTTTGGTGGGGTGGTGATTACTCTGAATGATCGTGGGTTTGTGGTCGAAGAGGATGTGGTGACGGCTTCGGCAGGGGCGATTTTGTCTGAATTGGCGGATGCGACGATTCGTGCGGGGTTGACAGGGTTCGAATGGGGGGTGGGGGTGCCGGGAACGATTGGTGGGGCGGTGCGTGGTAATGCGGGGGTTCCAGACGGAGAAATGTGTGATGTGGTGGAATCGGTACGAGTATGGCGCGATGGAGAGGAAATGGAATTGAATAACTCGGAATGTGAATTCGGGTATCGAGACAGTGTTTTCAAGCATGAATCGATTGTAATTATGCAAGTTCGACTGAAATTGACGCGTGGTGAAGACAAAATGGCACGGCAAAAAGCACTGGCATACATAATGAATCGATCCAAAACTCAGCCACATGGAATGTCTTCGGCTGGCTGTGTGTTCAAAAATGTACTGCGGGCGGATTTACCAGTTGATTTTGTGGTACCAGTTGAACTCGGTGAAGGTAGCAAAGTCCCGGCGGGGTGGCTTTTGGATCAATGTGGTCTGAAGGGTGAAAAAATTGGCGATGCGATGATTTCTGAAAAACATGCTAATTTCATTGTGAATCTGGGTCAAGCGAAGGCGGGCGATATTCAGGCTTTGATTGCGCGGGCGAAAGAAAAAGTGTATAATAAATACAAAATCGAGCTGGAGGAGGAGGTTGTTGTCATGCCTTAGTTTTTATTTTTAATGTCGTGTGTATGCAAATACGTATTCAAGGTACCAACATGGAATTGACGCCGGCGATTAGGGAATATGCTGAGAAGAAAATTTTGTCACTTGAGAAGTTTTTCGATAAAATCGTCACAGCGGATATTGATGTGGGTATGAATTCGAAGCATCATTTGAAGGGGGATGTCTTCTACGCGGAAGTAAATTTGGGTGTGCCGGGTAAATTGATACGAGTGACCAAAGAAGAAGCGGATTTGTACAAGGCAATCGATAAAGTGAAGGATCATTTGAAGGTGGAATTGCAAAAAATTAAAGAAAAAAAAGTTCGTCGCGATAAGAAAGTATTAAGGGAACAAAAAGCTTATTGATTTATGGTAATTACAAAATTGGGGGAGAAGGTTTTCGATTGGTTGGCGATTGTGAGTTTCACGGCGGCGATCGTCTTGGTGCCTTTTGTTTTCAGTGGAGCTTTGTCGAATAGTTTTGTACTGCCGAAGCAGTATGTGTTTTTCGGTTGTACTTTGTTGGGTTTGTTGATTTATGCCGTTCGGTTTGTTTTGACGAAGAAATTGGTGATCCGACATACGGTAATAGATTTGCCGATTTTGATTTTTTTGGTGTTTGCTTTTTTTTCCGCAGTTTTTTCGGTGGCGGGTTTTGATAGTTTCGTGGGGCGGAATGAATATTTTGTTTTCAGCTTCCTTTTTCTTTTGTTTGACATTTTGTTTTTCTATTTGGGGATACAACTGATACAGAAGAAGAGCGTTTGGGTAATGTTGTTGGATGTTTTTGGGGTGGTGAGTGCGCTATCAGCTTTGGTGTTTTTATTGCGAGTTTATTTCGGAGTGGATATTGTTGGCGCTCTGGGGTTTCAGGGCGGTACCAATTTGTTAAATGGGGCAATCAGTATATTTGGCTTGTGGATGATTGTCGCTTTTGTTTTGTCTTGTGATGGCTTTGTCGGGCGTCATAGTTCGGGTGGACGTCTGATCTGGTCGGTTATCCAGGCGATTTTGTATGTCATAGTTCTGGCGGCCATATCTTTCTCCGTAATTTGGTGGTTATTTTTGTTGTCTTTGTTTATCCTGTTGGTTTTTGGAGTTTTGACACTGAATGATTGTCGAATGTCGGCATTGTCGGTAATTTTTGGTATGTTTGTTTTGGTGTTGGTTTTTGTAATATTTGGCACACCACTTTCAATTCAGCGACCAGTGCCGGTCGAAGTAGCGCTCGGTGCGCGTTCGTCTTGGCAGGTGGTAGGAGATTCGCTATTCTCTGGACCGAAAAATTTCTTTATCGGGAGTGGTTTGGGGACTTTTGGATTTGATTTTTCTTCTTTTCGCCCGGCTTCGTTCAATTATGATCCGAATGCATGGACATTGCGTTTTGGTCAGCCGTTCTCCACTATGAATGCTTTTGTTTCCGAAGGTGGGGTGTTTTTGTTTCTAACATTTATTTTTTTGGTGGTGCTGGTCGTCGGTCATGGAATTTCTCTGGCTGTCAGGCGCGCTGAGGCGGGCGGAGTGATGGGTGGTCTGCGTAATTTGGTGGGTACTGGTGACGGTTTGTCGGCGTATCAGTTGTTTTATCCACTGATTGCTTGGGCGGTGCTGTCGATCGCCATGTTTTTTTGCTTTTTTGGAGCGGAGTTGTGGTTTGTATGGTGGTTTTTACTCGCAATGATTATTTCCGGTTTTTATTTGGCGGGTGATCGGGCGGTGCGAGAAATGAAATGGGAGATAAATGACACACCGCAGTATAATTTATCTTTTTCTTTTTTGATCATTGTACTCATTTGTGCGGTGGCGATGGTTGGTGTTTTGGGGGCGAGGGTTTTTCTGGCGGAGAAAAATTATTTCAAAGCAATCACAACGACCGATATTTCTAAGGCCGAGACAGAAATTAATGCCGCGATTGTAAAGAACAAATTTGTTGATGTGTATTATGCGACTTTGGCCAAATTATATCTACAAAAAGCGGCTGAAGCGATGCGTCAAGAGAAACCAGATACGAAATTGGTGGCGGATTATGTGGCGCAATCGGTAAATATTGCCAAAAAAGCGACTGAGATTTCTCCGGCTTCGGTATCGATTTGGGAGAATCTGGCCATAATGTACGAAAACGCCTCGGTGCTTGTACCAAGTGCGCGGGAGTGGGCGATCAAGTCGTGGCAAAGAGCGTCGGAGCTAGAGCCGACCAATGCTAATATTTATTGGCATTTGGGTTTGAATTACGCCAATGCTGGTGAGAACGAGAGTGCTGAGAAAAATTTCGAAAAATCGATTGTCCTCAAAAACGATTATTATCCAGCGTATGCTTCGCTGTCGGCGTTGTACGAGAAGACAAATCGGATCGATGAGGCTTTGGCGACATATCAAGCAGTAGTTCGATCCAATCCGAATAACTACGAAGCGTTGTATAATTTCGGCAGATTACTCTATAATCGTAATCAGAAAGGTGACCGCACGAATGCAGAGAAGTTGTGGTTGCAGTCTGTTCAGGTTGAACCAAATTATTCAAATGCGTTGTTCAGTTTAGCCTCTTATTATGAGATCAATGGAGAGAGGGGTAAAGCTTTGCAATTCATGCGTCGGGTTTATGAGCTCAATAAAAATAATCCAGATGTCGAAAAGAAATTACAACTACTCGAAGCAGGAGAATAGAGTTTTGGTTTTCAGTTTGGTTGGGATTTTCTGTCTCAGTCTAGTTTTATTTTTCCCCACTTTGGTCGAGGGAGAAATGTCTTCCACACATTATACGATTTTCGCGGATTCGATTGATTCTGGTGGATTGCTCTCGACGGGTGGTGGTGTCGTGGGCGAGGATACTGTGGGGGAGGCGATGGTAGGGGTGAGTACAGGGGGGCAATATACGGTACGCGGTGGTTATCAGTATTTGGAGAGAGGTTATTTGAGTGTGACGGTCTCGGAGACAGGACTTTCTCTCGGGCAATTGAATAAAAATGCGATATTTTCCGCACAAACTGTGATTACGGTGAGTACGGATTCTTCGGCGGGGTATTTTTTGTCATTCGGTACAGTTACGGGCAATTCAATTAATTCCGTATCTGACGGTGCGGTGACGGTGGGTGCCGAAGAGTATGGGGTGAGTGTATCGGGAGGGGCTAGTTTGGTGACGGGTGATGTCGGTGTCACGAGTGGTTTGGGTTTGGCGAGGGTTTTATCTCCGATTGATTTCAGTACGACCACCTTGATGTTTAAGGCTTCGATTTCTGATTCTACGACTCCGGGTACGTATAGCCAATCCGTTCCACTTATTGTGGCGTCTAATTTGGGTATTTAGGGAATAGAAGAGTATTTGTATGAACATACAGATTTGCAGTAGGTTGAAAAAAGTAATTTTTTGCTGTGCTTGGATCGTGGTTTTTTTTGGTAGTGCGTCATGTGTGGTGGCGGTGCAAGTGTCTCCTCTGCGTCAGGTGGTCTCTATCGATCCGGGTAACCAGGCGAAAGTATTTGTGGAAATAAAAAATGATACATTGAAATCAATGGTTGTCAGTCTGCGTGTGACGGGAGTAAAACAAGGAGAAGGTGGTGGGGTTATTTTCATGGATAATTCTGACTTTGCGGAGACTTGGGTGGTGCCAGAAAAAAAGACAGTCAAAATCAATCCGGGGGAGAAGGTGGAAGCCCAATTCAATGTGAGTGTGCCGAAAATAGCGGAAGCGAGGTTGCATTATCTGGGTCTCGTCGTGGCACCTGTTGTCGAGGGGGGATCGAATGTTTCACTGTCTCCGGAATTGGTTTCGTATTTGTTAATTCAGGTGGCGGGTGTAGTGAAAGAAAATATACAAGTCGTGGCGTGGAACTTGCCAAAAAAAGTTTTGATTGGAAAAAAGAGTTTGTTGGTTAGTTTTACTTTGCGTAATTCCGGTTCGGCGGTTTTGCCGATCGGGGTAGATTCGGAAGTGGATAAAATCAGTGGCGAAAAGGTGTTGGAGAATAAAATTAGTATCAATAATATTTTGCCGGGTGCGTTACGAACCCAGGATTTTGTTTTGAATTTAGCTGAGGCTGAGAATTTGAAATTAGGAATTTATAATGTAAGCACAACGGTTCGTTTTGGGTATTTTGGGGCAGAGAAATTATCCGAATTGAGATTTTTTTATGTCCCGCGGATGGTTTTCTGGGGTGGAATTCTTTTGGGTTTGGTAGTTTTTTCTGGTGGATTTATTTATCATAGGAGACGGCGTGAATTTTAATTGGTATGAAGAAAATAATTGGTGTTTTATTTCTGGTGATTGGGCTTTTGATTGCGGTGAATGTGTTGGCTGAAAGTGACAACACTGCAGTCAATGTTGGTTATGTCGTGCCGGTTCCAGACACTTCATGTCAGGGTTGTATTGGTCCGGGTAATGATTCTTCCACGCTCACGATTACGAATGTCACACAAAGAGCCGGAACAGATTCAGCGACTATTGGGTGGCTTGCGTCTTCGAATTATTCAATCACAAGCCGAAAATTTGTTTATGGCCTCAGTACCAATTTCGGTGAACCCGTATCGGTGAGCGAGGACAGGATGGTTTTGTCTGGTTTGACGGCGAGTACTAGCTATTTTTTCAAAATTATAGTGACAGATAGTTTAAATAAGGTGGTTGAGTATTCAGGTAATTTTGTGACGGCGTCGTTGGAATCACCGGGGCGCAATTTGTTGATTTCGGAAGTGAGTCTTTTGCCGAATTCAAATCGAGCGGTTTTGAGTTTCAGGATTTCCAAATCGGCGACTGCGCAAGTGGATTATTCACGCCTCGATGGTTCATTGGCGACGGTGTTGTCTTCGGAAGAGTACACGAACACGAAAAATTTTCAATTGAATAATTTACTGGCTAATACTGATTATCGTTTTCGGATTGTGGCTACAGCTCTCGACGGCGAGACCACTTCTACGACTTATTTCAATTTCAAAACCTTAGAAGAAGTGACCGCTCCACCGAATGTGACGAATTTGCAACTGCAAGTTGTAAATAATACAATCAGTTTGTCTTGGAAAAATCCTTTGCAATCAGTTTCGCCTAATTTCATTGGTGTGCGGATCATGAGAGGGTCAGCAATTTCGACTCATCCTAGTATGGGACAAGTTGTTTTAGAAAGCAATGTGGAGAGTTTTGTTGATGCGCCGGTTGTTCCGGGCGTCACTCTATATTACACGGTTTTTTCTAGGGATAATTCTGGAAATTATAGTTCAGGGGTGGCGGTTTCTGGTTTGGTGCCAGTTGTAAATAAAATAGAAATTTGTGGTAATAATTTAGATGATGATGGGGATGGTAGAATTGATTGTGCCGATTCAGATTGTGGTTCATTTCCGAGTTGTAATGTTTCAACTCCAGGTGGGGGAGAAATATGCAGTGGAGGATTAGATGAAGATTCTGACGGAATGGTTGATTGTGCTGATGCGGATTGTCAGACTGCTTCGGTCTGTAGTAGTAATCCGCCGGGAGGTGGTACTACGTCTGAAGTCTGTGGTAACACGCTAGACGATGATGGTAACGGTCTGGCGGATTGTCTGGATGTGGCCTGCGCTGGTTTTCCGGCTTGTGTCGGTGAGCCACCTATCATCGGGGTGGAGAAAGAGTGTGCGGATGAAGTGGACAATGACGGTAATGGTTTGATCGATTGGCCGGCGGATGCGGGTTGTGAGAGTGCTGAGGATAATTCGGAATATTCACCGCCAATACAAAATATTTCTGATGAGGAAGATGTGGCTTTAGATGACTTGGAGTTTTATTCTGGGGGAGGGACGGTTCTTTTGACACCTGTCGCTAATAGTGTGGTCGGTCTGGCGGGGTATGATTTGACGGTCAACTGGTGGCTGAAAAGTGGGCAAAAACCAAAAGCGGTGAAGTTTCGGTTGGGGTCAGACGTGATGAATGTGGTATTTAATAGTGTGGATAATTATTATACAGTCAAATCTTCTTTTCCGGTCGGTGATAAATCGGCATATTTCGAGATAGATTATGGAATGGGGAAAATTGATACGGTGAATTTCGATGTTGGTGGTAAATCTTGGGGAAAGGTTTCGGATAATTCCGGCGTTTTGGCGAATGTGGAAGTTTCTTTGTATGGTGGAAACGGAGAATTGTTTGATGCGGAGAAATTTAGTCAGAGCAATCCAAAATTGACTGGTGATGAGGGGTATTATGGTTGGATGGTGCCGAAAGGTAATTTTTATGTCGTGGCCAAGCGTGGTGGCTATTTTGATTATCGTTCGTCGGTTTTGAATGCGAGTGGTAATTATTGGGCGCAAGATATAAAAATGATAAAAAAACCAGAATCGATTTTGGAGTCAATTAAAAGTGGTGATAGTTTGATTCAGAATATTGGAAATGTGAGTGTGGCGGCTTTGGCTAATGTGGTCGCGAATGCGCAGGTAGTGAAACAGACAATCGATGTGTATGCTAATAACCCGACAATAGAAAAAGCGGCGGAAAATTATGCGGCGCCGATTACTGTGGGGGTGGTGGCGGTAGCGACTGTTCCGGTGATGAGTTTGCCGGGGGTGATTGCACTTTTACGTTTTGTATTTTTACAGCCATTCATGCTGATTGGGCGGAAACGGCGTAAAAAATGGGGTACGGTATATAATTCTTTGAACAAGTTGACGATTGATTTGGCGATCGTTCGTCTAATCGATAGGGTGAACGGTCGGGTGGTACAGTCTCGCGTGACGGATCAAAAAGGGAGATACTATTTTGTCGCTAAACCCGGTAAATATCGTATCGAAGTTTCGAAAGACGGTTTTGTTTTTCCAACGGTTTTGTTGTCGGATATGAAAACTGACTCAGAGAAGGTGGATTTGTATCATGGTGAAGATGTAAATGTGGGAGAAGATAACGTGATAATCACCGCCAACATTCCGATAGATCCAATCGGAGTGACCGAAAAACCGCGTCGAATAGCTCGAGAACGGGCATTAAGAATGGCGCGGGTGGTGATTTCTTATTTAGGTGTTGCGGCTTCGCTTGTGGCTGTCTATATATCACCAGTGTGGCAAACTTGGTTGCTATTGGGTGTTCAGGTGGTGGTCGGTTTATTGTTTGTGCGTTTGTCGCATCCATTGAAAATTCGGGGTTGGGGGATTGTCTATGATGAGAGTGGTAAGAAGCCACTCGGAAATGTGGTCGCGCGTTTATTCAATTCACAGTTTAACAAATTAGTGGCTTCGCAAGTGACAGATAGCCGTGGTCGATATTATCTTATGGCGGCAGATGATGTGTATTTTGCCACTTTTGATAAACCAAAATATGAGCCGGTGAAAGTGGAGGGAATTGATATGCGTGGTAAAGACGGAGGGGTGGTGTCGGTGGATGTGAAGATGCGTTCCATATAGTGTTTTTGCGGTGAGCAAAACTTATCAACAATCTGTGTTAGTAATTAGAAAGTAGATTAGTTTTGTGATATAATGCATGAGCGAATAAGTAAAGAAACAATCCATTCGCATGTTTTGGAATAATATAAACAAAAAGAATTCAAACACCATTGCTAAACTTTTTAGTTTATTTGTTTTTTTGTGTTTGTCGGTGTTTTTTTTGGGATTTTTGGAGGTGCGTTCAGCATCGTCTCCGTCGGTATTGAATTATCAGGCGAAATTGTTGGTGGATGGACAATCAGCTACGACGACACAGAGTATTATTTTCTCTATCTATAATGCATCGAGCGGTGGCAGTATCTTGTACACTGCGACTGGGACCATTGGTTCTCCGGCCGCTTTGTCTGTCTCTCCATCTAGTGGGGTTTTTTCGGTAGCGCTCGGTGGGTCGGGTACGAATGTGATCGATCCGACGATTTTCAAAGATAATGGTGATTTGTATTTACAGGTGACGGTCGGTGGGGAAGCACTGACACCACGTAAGCAGATTTACAGTGTGCCGTTTGCTTTGAATTCGCGCTATCTCGAAGGGCTGGTAGCAACAAGCACTCCGACGAGTACAGCATATGTGCCAGTGGCGGATGCGAGCGGTAATGTGAATTTCAATCATGTCACTTCTACAGGGGGGTATATTTCTGGAAATTTGACGGTGAATACGGATCTGTTGACAAATGGAAATGCGACGACGACAGGGGGGCAGTATATTGGTGGGACTCTCCGAACGATTGGAGTCTCCACCCTCGGTATTACGACGATGACCTCTTCGACGATGGGTGTAGCGACGACGACGGGTGGTCATTATGTTGGTGGGAATTTAAGTGTGAATAGCAACGCTTTATTTAACGGTTTGATTACCGCGACCGGAACCTTTGGTGTTGGTGATTCGCCTGTGTACAGTGGAGCCGGCACGAGAATGATGTGGTATCCGAAGAAGGCGGCGTTTAGAGTTGGGACTGTGACGAATAATGAGTTTGATGATAATCAGATAGGAAATTACTCGGCAGTTGTTGGTGGTTATAATAATGGCGCGCAGGGTGCTTATGCGAGTGTTTTGGGCGGGGCGGGTAATACTGCGAGTGGTACATATTCGGGAATTTTGAGTGGTAGTGATAATCTTGCGGTTGGAAGTAGGTCGGTAGTTTTGGGTGGTGCTTCGAATTATTCTTATTCTGACAATTCAGTATTGATGGGGCGTGAATCATCTCTATTGTCAGCGGCCTCCAATACTTTTGCTTGGGCGTATTATGATGAGGGTGGAAATATTCTCGAAATTTCACAGCCAAATTCAGCAATTTTCTATAACGTCAACGGTATTAAATTTGGTATTGACACGATTACGCCTCAGTACACTCTCGATGTAAACGGTACTTTGCGCGCTGTTGGCACTTCCACTCTCGGTATTACGACAATGACCTCTTCGACGATGGGTGTGGCGACGACAACAGGTGATCATTATATAGGTGGAAATTTGACAGTGAATAGTAATGCTTTGTTTAATGGTTTGATTACGGCGACCGGGACTTTTGGAGTAGGTGACGATATCGTTTTTGGTGGGACAGGCACGAGAATGATGTGGTATCCGAAGAAGGCAGCGTTTCGGGTGGGTATGGTAGCCACGCTTGGTGGTGAGGGTTCTCCATGGGATGATGTCGCTATCGGTAACTATTCTGCGGTTGTAGGGGGTGTGGATGGTACGGCTTCTGGCGCCTATGCTACTGTTTTGGGCGGTATTACGAATGTGGCGAATTCTACTTATGCGTCTGTGGTAGGTGGTCAAGAAAATTGGGCGTCCGCAACGTCTTCCGTGGTAATAGGCGGTCGCGGGAACGTTGTTGCTACGGGGGCAAATGATTCGTTCATTGGTGGGGGTGTTTCGAGTACTATTAACTCGGTAAATTCCGTGGTTTTTGGTAAGCAGGCAGAATTGTTGACTCTGCCACAAACCCATTTGGGTGGATATATTCTGAAGTGGATGGTGTGAATGGTAAGGTGTCACAGCCAAATTCGGCGATTTTCTATAATTCCAACGGCATCAAGTTTGGTATCGATACTTTGGCACCGCAATTCACTCTCGATGTAAACGGTACTTTGCGCGCTGTTGGCACTTCCACTCTCGGTATCACCACTATGACTTCCTCTACGATGGGTATCGCGACGACGACGGGAGATCATTATGTTGGTGGTAATTTAAGTGTGAATAATAACGCTCTATTCAGTGGTTTGATTACCGCGACCGGAACCTTTGGTGTCGGTGATTCGCCTGTGTACAGTGGAGCCGGCACGAGAATGATGTGGTATCCGAAGAAGGCGGCGTTTCGGGTTGGGGATGTGACTGGAAGTCAGTGGGATGATGCGAATATTGGGGATTATTCGGTAGCTCTGGGACGTGATGGCTCTGCGACCAGTTCTTATTCGAGTATTTTGGGTGGTAGAAATAATTCGGTTGGATCCACTTATGGTGTGATATTGGGGGGTGGGCAAAATAGTATAACTTCGGATGCTTACGCTGGCGTAATACTGGGTGGGACAGCGAATACGATCGGCTATGGAGAGTTCGGAGCAATTCTCGCTGGTTCTGGTAGTAGTATTTATGCAGACAATAGTGTCGTGATAGGACGACGGATGAGTGTGAGTTCTACAGCGGCAAATTCTTTCATGATGGGCTACAATGCTGGTTCGGTGGTTGAGGTGGTCGATCCGAATGTTGGGGTTTTCTATAATTCAAATGGAATAAAAATTGGTATTGATCAACTTTCACCACAATATACATTGGATGTTAATGGTACTTTTCACGCGGTTGGCGAAGCGACTCTCGGCGTAGTGACGATGACCTCTTCTACGATGGGGATTGCGACGACGACGGGGAACCATTATATAGGTGGGAATTTGACGGTAAATGGGAATTCTCTCACAAGCGGGAATGCAACGACGACAGGTGTACATTATTTCGGAGGAAATGTGACCGCAAATTCTAATTTCTTTGTGGGTGGTAATGCTACGACTACAGGGCAACAATATATCGGGGGGAGTTTGTTATTGAATAATGATTTGTTGGTGAGTGGAAATGCGTCTACGACAGGGGTTCAGTATGTCGGTGGTGCTTTTCGAGCTAATGGTACAGCGCTCATAAATGGTGTGGCGACACTTAATTCTAGTGTCAGTGTTGCAGGAACTTCAAATTTTGTGGGGAATGTGGCGATTGGGACTTCGACGGTGTCTGAAAGTTCCTTGTTGATTGCAGGGGGGGATATCTATCAAATGTTTAAGAGACCGGTGCTTATGGGCACTTATAGTTTTGGAGCTTTTCCGCCGAACCATTTGGAAGTTGTTGGAAAAAATGTTTTTGTGTCAGTTGGTAATAATTATAAAGTATTGGATGTTTCTAATCCGTCTGCAGTAGATATGGTGGGTATAGTATTTTCAGTTGGTGATGCAAAGAAATTTATTGTGGAGGGTAGAAGCATCTATTCGCCAGAGTACTCATCAGACCAGGTCGGTAAAATTGACATATCAGACAAGACGACAATGGTGGCTTCTACTATTGTTACGGATAGTTCGAATCTTAATGGTGTGTATGATTTGGCCAAAAAAGGAAATTATTTGTATGCGGTTTCATATATACCAAACTCTGATTTTGTTTCTGTGATCGATTTGAATAGTCAAACATTGATAAATACTACAACAATCGGCGTTGATGGTTCAGGTTGTAAACCGAAATCAATTACTTTATCTAATGATTTTGCTTATACAGTTTGTGGGGTAGATGGTGGTTTAGATGTTTTAAATGTCTCGAATCCAAGAGTTCCATTGAAAGTACATAGTTTGGAGGATGCTGACTTGGATTACGCCTCAGACATTAAGGTTATTGGTGGGTTTGCTTACGTTGTTACTGGTATTGTTAATGAGAAATTGTTAATTTACGATGTAAGATCATCGACTGCTCCAATACAGACTTCTTTATATTCTGTTGAAAGCGGTGCTGGTATAGATAATCCAAAATTGGATTATGCGAATGGATACTTGTACGTCACAAAGAAAAATGGTTTTACAATATTAAACGTAAGTGACCCAAGCAACCCTACATATGTCACAGAATTTACTTCGACAACTGGTTTGACTGGAGATATTAGTATTGCGGTATCTGGTAAGTCTGCTTATGTAACGGCTGTTGATAGTACCAATTTGTTTATTTTTGATCTCTCTGGTTTAATTACCCCTTCGGCTTTAGTTGGTTCGGTTAGTACAGGTAAATTACACGTAAGTGATAATGCTGAATTTGAAAATAAGCTGTCAGTTGGGAATAGCCTCACTATTGGTGAGGGGGGTTTGGCAACGGTAGGAGATTTTTCGATGATAAATAGTACGACAAATACTTTGGATTTCAAAAATACGGCTGTTTTTACAAACACTGTATCAGATAGTAGTGGTTCGCAATCATTTGTGCTCAATGCACAAAATTATTCCACATCAACCGCATCCGACAGGTATGTGCTTTCTCTACGCTCGAACAGCGTTCCGGTTTTCTCTGTGGCTGGAAATGGCGACACGCGAGCTTTGGGTACAATGTATGCGGCTTCTTCGGATGTGGGTACACCAGGAACTCCTGGTGATTTAGCCGAGCGAGTAGATATCGCTCCAGGAGAGACTGACGTGTCGCCTGGTGATGTGATGGTCGTGGATACGGGAAATACGGACACATATAGGCGCAGTAGTAGTGCATATGAGACAGCGATTGCGGGCGTGGTTTCCACAAATCCGACAATAATTGTCGGTGATTCTCGCACTGAGTATTCCACAGTTCTCGCTATGATTGGCCGTGTGCCGGTAAACGTCTCATCAGAGAATGGGGCAATCAAGAGTGGTGATATATTGGTGTCTGGCGCCAAGAAAGGTTATGCGGCGAAATATGTGGCTTCTCTCGCACCGGTTGGTGAACCAATCGGTGTGGTCGGTATAGCGCTCGAAGATTTGTCTGCGTCGGAGGGGAAGATTTTGGTTTTGGTACGATCTGGTTGGGTGTTGAATCAGTCAGGTGAATCAATCCAAACAGTTCAAAGTCAGACCATGCCAGTCAGCGGAGGTTTTTCAGGTCTTTCTGTGGTGGATGGACCAAATGGTAAGATATTGGAAGCGAATACGAATATTGATATGCGTGGTTTTGCGTTTTTGAACGTAGGTAAGATCCAAGGTAGGAATGAGAATTGGTCAATTGATGAAAAAGGTATTTTTGTGCTACGCCTCGCAACGAGTGGTGGTTCGAAGGATTTTTATGGAATGGTCTCGCCTGATTCGGAGTTGGTGTTTTCTGGTTCGGGAACTTTGGTATCTGGCGTGGCTGATGTTAGGTTTTCCGAAGATGTGGCGAGTATTATCGATCCGGGCCAACCAATTAAGGTGAATATAACACTGACTTCCGGAGGAGCAAACGGTGTCTTTGTGGAGACAAAAGACGCTGTTGGGTTCAAAGTGCGTGAATTGCAGTCTGGGAGCAGTAATGCTAGTTTCGACTGGATGGTGATTGCACGGCGCAAGTCTGGTGAGGAAATAGACCAAAACAATAACTTGGAAAATGTGGAAACTGAAAATAGTGGCACATCAACGATAGTCGTTGTCTCCGATGTTGTCTCATCCTCGACTGAGGAGATAATTACTGGTGCTGATTCAGCGGATTCGGGTGATACTTCGTCAAGCTCGGCACCTCAAGATTCGGTAGTTGAACCAGATCAGACTGAGAATGATTCTAGTCTGGTCACCAATGTTTCAGATCAGGATAGTTCTGTGGTAGAAAATAATTCTGGCGATTCAGCTGTAGTGGTAGATTCTATCCCAGAAGAGCCAGTAATTATTCCCAGTGTAGAAAATACTAGTATGTCTCCTGAAGTTTCAAATGAAGCTAGTATTCCGTCAACAGAATAGAAGTGATTTTTTAATTTTACAAAATCACGGGTGTTGACGTGATGAATTTAATAAAAAATCCCCCATCTTTTGATTTGGATGGGGGTGTTTTGGAGTCGGGGATGGTTTTTTTATTGGCAATTTGGGATTGTGGTGTGGTAGCACTCGGTAGTAATCGGATCACAGACATCGTCTGTGCAAGAATTGTTGTCATCGCAGTTCACGAGGAAAGTGTATGAACATGTACTGGTAGTAATATCGCAGATGTCTTTTGTGCACCAGTTTGAGTCATCGCATGGATTCATAGGAGGTGTTAAAGCTACACATCCAGAGGAGTTTACACACACATCCCATGTGCACATATTT
>DAOOSC010000019.1:0-19457 GCA_035389585.1 Candidatus Magasanikiibacteriota bacterium | reverse complement strand
GGATTCATAGCTCAGTTGGTTAGAGCGCCACATTGACATTGTGGAGGTCAGAGGTTCGACTCCTCTTGGATCCACAGGAGAATACGGGCAATTAGCTCAGTTGGCTAGAGCGTCACACTGATAATGTGAAGGTCGCAGGTTCGATTCCTGCATTGCCCACGAAGGTCGCCAAAAAGGCGATTTTTTGTTTCCAGCCCTTGACTTTTGGCCCATAAAATGCCATAATCACGCCATCCTGACCAAAGTGGTTGGGTTTGAACATTTTGAACAAGAGGAGATGATGCAAATGGAAAAGATCAAAACACTACCCTTCCATGAGTCGGTTGCCAAGATGCTTCGAGAATGCACGACCGTCGACAGGTTCTACGTTCTATACGATTTGATCATGCACACTACCATACCGAAGGGCCACGACGAAATTATCGCCGCGATCGATGAGTGCTTCCAAAACCTCGCGAAGGACACCCCAATGCATATTGATGCGTGGAAAGAGTTCGTTCGCGAGATGAAAGACGACATACTAACACGAAAACAGGCCATCATGAAGGCCGAAGAAGATAGAACAGTGAGAGAAAACAGGCGGGTTGAAATCGCGGAAAGAGCATCCTCTATGATTTCATTCGTGGGCAGTCTAGACCCTCTAGCAACAAAAGGTGACGAACACATCTAGCCACCACCCACACACGCGCACGACCATCCGGTACGGCGCTTTTTTTATACCAAAAACAACCCTGTTCAGGTTGCCTTTGGTGATCCTGCAGTATTGGAGCGATATTCATATCCCTACGAATGTAGGTGGGTCGCCGCAATCATACCCCACGGGGCATGAAAATATGAGCGTCCCTATGAAAACAATTGTAGAATATTTTTGTATCGCTCGACACTGGTTGGATCTATTAAATTATACCAATTACGAAAAACACTGTCAAACAAAAAGACTCAGAATTAATCCGAGTCCTTCTGAATAAATTTATTATTCACCATTTCTCTTGTAGGAGAAAATCACTTCTCTCGTACCGAACCAGTGAGCAATTTCATGTTTTGCTTCTTCCGGAGTTTCAGACGCATGCATGATATTCATGACCGCGCGCTTCTCGGCGTTTGCGATAGCTGGGGAATCGTTTGAATAATCACCACGAATTGTACCCATATCAGCGAGGTAAGGCAAAGTAGCACCAGCGATTTTACGCACCATATCGACTGCGTGTACACCTTCGACGACCATACGCACGAGTGGAGCGGAGACCATATAGTCCACGAGCCAGACGCGCACCATTTTTCCAAGTTCGAATTCATCATTTGAACCGAGAATTTCTTTTGCATCGAGACCATATTTACTGTATGTCCCGAGAGTTTTCTGTCCGAGACGGCGAATCCAAGCCTCATCCTTCGGATAGTGATTGTCAATTTGTTCCGTAGTCGGTTGGAACATTTCGAGGGCGACGATTTTCAAATCGCGCTGTTCGAAACGACGAATTACTTCGCCAATCAAGCCCTTTTTCACGCCATCCGGCTTGATCATCACATAGGTTTTCTCGGTTTTGAATTGAGATAAATCCATATTTTATTAATTAAATGACTAAATTTCTGGTGTGATTATAGCGAAAACACTAACAAATGTCAACACCCTCGCAAATTACAAATCATCAATACTACGCAGAAATGACCGCTTGCCGTTTTGATTGGTCTGAATTCCCGCACCACCATCATCCACCGGCTCATACACGACCTCATCTGATTCTGGTGGATTCCACGAATTTCCACCCGAAAAACTTTCATCATTCACGAGATTTCGATCGATCTCTTCGAGAAACATACTTGGCCCCTGTAAATAAGAACCACCGACACCCACGAGCGGATAAGTCAAATGCAGGTGTTTTTTGGCCCGCGTGACGGCGACATAAAACAAACGTCTCTCTTCCTCAATTCCACCAACTTCACGAAGTGCTCGGTCATTTGGGAATTGTCCACTCGCGAGATTCACGACGAAGACTGCTTCCCATTCGAGACCTTTCGCCTGATGCACAGTCGACAAAATAATTTTGTCTTGTCGCGCCGTCGCTTCATTCACACCACGAAATTTTTCTTCGAGACTTAACTCAGCGAGAAATTTCTCGAGGTCGGTATTTTTTTCGGCGAATCCGGCTAACTGTTCCAAATCTTCGAGACGCTCCCGTGCATCCGGATATTCATTTTCCAAATACTCTCGATACTTCGAATCAATGACCGCCTGAATCAAGTGCGCTGGCAATCTCTCTGAATCCAATATCCGTCGCCAAATTGTGAGAAAATCAGACCAGCCCGATGATGCTCGCGCCCCCACGAGATGCGATAATGTTTCAATTTCGTTTGGCGAAGATAAATTCGCCGCACCAATAGCAATTTTTTCCGCTTGCACATCACCGATTCCGACCTGCAAACCCAATATTCTCCGCCACGACACGATATCACGCAAATTCACAAATGCCCGCAAAAATGCCAAAACATCTTTCACGTGCGCCCGTTCGAAAAATCTCGTTCCCCCACGATAATCATAAGGAATATGCCGACGTACTAGTTCCATTTCGAGTGCTTGTGAATGATGTGATGCACGAAATAGTACCGCGATTTCGTCCGGTTTAACGCCTTCTACCAAAAGCCCATCTATCCTCTCCGCGATATACACCGCCTCCTCACGCCCATCACCGAAAGCTCGAAGCTCCGGCAACACAAATTTATCCTGCATGGCACGCAAAGTCTTTTGATATTGTTTGGTATTATTCGCAATGATCTCATTTGCCAAATCCAATATATCCGGAGTCGAGCGATAATTTGTTTCCAATCGAAATATTTTCGCCCCCGGCCAATCTTTTTCAAAATCCAAAATATTACTGACTTCAGCCGCACGAAACGAATAAATACTTTGCGCATCATCCCCTACCACCAATAAATTTTTGTGCCGAGCCGCGAGCCGACGCACGATACTCGCTTGCACCCGATTCGTATCTTGGTATTCATCGACGAGAATATATTGAAAAAGATTTGAAAAATACGCCGCCTCATTTGATGATTTCGCGAGGAGCAAATTGAAATTCACGAGCAGGTCATCGAAATCCATCGCATTCGCTTCCATCTTTTTCCGAGCATAATTACTCGCGACACGCAATATTTCTTCGACCACCGGAACGAAATTTGCATATTTCGCGTCGAGCACATCCTCTATTGTTCTTTCTGAATTACGCGCATAACTTATCACCGACTGAATCACCCGCGCGGACGGAAAGCGTTTTTCTTTGCGATCAATTCCCTCACTTTTCATACTCATTTTGATGAGCGCCTCGCTATCATCAGAATCCAAAATTGAGAAATTGCCCTGATACCCGAGCTTTTCTGCGTTTCGTCTCAAGATTTTGTATGCGATATGGTGAAAAGTACCCGACCACGGAAGAGGCAAATCGCGACCAGTGAGACTACGCACGCGATTGTGCATCTCGGCCGCCGCCTTATTCGTGAATGTGACGAGTAAAATATTTTCCGACGGTACACCTTTTTCGAGCAAATACGCCACACGATATGTGATCGTCCGCGTCTTGCCCGATCCCGCTCCAGCAAGCACGAGACAAGCCCCATCTCCATCTACTACCACTTTGTACTGTTCCTCATTTAATTCTTTTTGATAATCAATCATAGTGATACAATTCTACCTGATTTTCGAAAAAAATGAAATAACAAACGCCCCACCGAGCGATGGAGCGTTTCCAAACTGAATTATTTTGTGATTTTTGTGAGGCCAATAATCTTTTCCACACCTCCGACCATAGCCATACTGGCGTTATACTCGATCGGGTTCTCATCAGAATCGAAATTTAAGCTTTTCATAATTGAATTTGCGACATCACAGCTACTTCCCGGACTATATGCACTACCACCTCCACCACCATCAGCAGGATTATATCCATTAGCGCCACCACTAATCAAACTATACCCAAGAGTGGCAAAACCACAACCTCCACCAGAACCACAATCACCACCAGATCCCATACCCAAAATACCCCCTTGACCACAATTACCACCCACCATTCCACTCTCATCCATATTACCTTCGGGATTGAACTCTTCATTACTGCCGCCGAATTTACCTTTGAAACCCACATATACCCCTCCCTTTGTGACAGTGCCTTTCGCAGTCATCTCGACAAATCCCCCAACTGTGGAATCCCTAAATTCCTTCACATCACCCCACAAAGTATCTTTGGCCACCCCAAAACCATCTTTCGGCGCCGCCGCACCGCCAGGAGGACCATTTTTAATAAAATCATTCAAATCATCATCTTCCAGACCAATGGATCCGCCACCAACACTTGACGGCATTACGCCGTATGGTAGACAACCTGTCTGATTTTTGGAACCAGCTGTCATATCCACCGAAGAACCCCCACCAGACACTCCCACACTTGGATTAACAGGATCGCCTGTTGGTCCAATACCTGTCATGCCGGTCGGATTTGTATTTCCACCAACCTTACCTCCTCCACCGTTCGAACCACTTTCAGTACAATCCACCGAACTTGAGCCGCCAGACGACGACACACCCCCGGTCATGCCGAAACCAGTCGAACCATCTCCGGAAGCACCACCAGCCGAGTGCCCATTCACTGTTTTTTGGGACAACCCCAAAAGCATTGCGAACATTTCCGGCCTTACAGGCTTTTTTTCCAAATAGTTTTTACTAAATTTAATCTGAAAAAACTTCACCCCACCTCCTATTGCTCGAGCATCCGCCAACGCAACAACACTTTTATCCGCAAAATGTTGTTTTTTATATGCCGCTTCACGCATAATTAGCCAAACATTTTTTTGCAGTTTCAAATCATCAAAATTAAAGCCGCTTGCCGAATAAACAAAATCATACCATTTTTTCAAAGCGACATAATTAGACTGTTGAACAGCGCTCATCATGGCGGAAACATATTCTGATTTTTTGGTTGGATTTTTTTGGAGCTGTACTAGTGAATCACTGAGAAACCAGTTGCTCGCGGCTACCTGGCGCCAAAAATCATTTTCATTAAAACTCTTCTGACCCGAAGATTTGGAATAATTAACAAAATGATTAAACGAAATCTGACTTGGCGTCAATACAGCTACAGAAGTTTTTTTGACCGCTGTCGGATAACTGGCAGGTAAAGATACTTTTTTATTATAATTCAAACCAGCCGCCGCGGCCGCAAGCATCCCGGCACCGAGAAAAACAATCGCCAGGGATATTTTGGTAGCAATCTGCGTGTCAATTTTCGTATTTGTTTTCGAAGAATTATCTTTCATAGGGTAATTTTATAAACTAGTGAATTTCACCACCTTTCATCCCCACCCACTCTGCCACCACTTCACGAATCTGATCTGCACCAATCACTGGCCAACCGGCTTCGGCTTTTTTTTCATTTTTAAATTGCTCTATCTCTTTGACTTTTGCGACAATTTCTTTGCGGATCTCCACCAACTCTTTCTCACTCACGGTTTTTGATTCCTTAACTTTTAAATTTGATAAAGCTAACTTCAATTTCGTATAATCACTATCCAGAGTTTCCGAAATTTTCCCTGCCGCGCTATGTAACAAGGCAACAGCGTGCTCTGACCGCCCATCCGAATCCACATTGATCATCGCCGCCGCTTCATCCATCACATCGATCGCTTTGTCCGGCAGGCGACGGCCTTTTATATACTCGAAAGAGAGACGCGCCGCCGCAGAAATCGCTTCATCAGAATACTTCACTTTGTGAAATGTTTCATAATTATGTTTCACACCATGCAAAATTTTCACAGTCTCTTCTACGCTCGGCTCATCCACCGACACCACCTGAAAACGTCGATCCACACTCTCATCCGGCTTGATAAATTGTTCGTATTCTGATTGAGTGGTCGCACCGATGAGTTGGAGGTCGCCACGAGCTAACGCCGGCTTCAATATGTCCGCGAAGTTCACGGCTCCTTCAGTACCCTTCGTCTGCATGACAGTGTGTAATTCATCAATAAATAAGATAATCGTGCGATTAGAACGACGAATCTCTTCAATAATTTTTTTCACACGATCTTCAAACTCACCACGATATTTCGTCCCAGCCAAAAGTTCCGCCACACGCAATGATAGTACTCTTTTATTTTTCAAAATATCCGGTACATCACCAGTCACAATACCAAGCGCCAAACCTTCGACAATCGCCGTCTTACCCACGCCAGGCGGACCTGCTAAAATTACATTATTTTTATTACGACGCGTCAAAACACGAGTCAAATGAAGTATCTCCGTCTGCCGCCCGATCACCGGATCAATCTTCCCCTCACGTGCGAGAGCTGTCAAATCCAAAGCAAACATTTCTAAATTATGGATCGCCGATCCGCCAAATTTCGGCATGCCGCCCCCTTCTTTTTTCTTATTAAAAATATACAATGTGACACCGATCACAATGGCGACCATACCGCCATAGCGCAATACCTCCAAAAAATTTATGTCCATAGATATAATTAAATACTAACGCATTTATTATACCACAGAAACACCACAAAATACATTATTCAACTATCATGACCACAGACTCCCCGTGAGCCACATCCCCATCATTCCAATCATGAATACTCTCAATGAGCTCGTTATCACGATAAAACAAATTTTCACCAAACCTCGTACCCGGATCATTGGTCAAAAATCCATCCGCCGTGAAACCGCGAATTATGAGAGCGTGATATTCAGGCCCGCCATTTTTGAAAAAAGGATTTGGCAAAATTTTACCATACGCGACAGCGAGAATCGGTTTTCCTTCACGAATATATTTTCGCAAATCATCCGGTGTTGGGTTCTTTGTCACTCGAAATTTTTTCCCGACAAATTCCTCCGCCAATTTCTTTATTTTTTCAATTTCAATACTGCCGCCCCAAACCAATTCGCTTTCCCTATCCAAAATTTTCAAAATCATATCTTTCGAGATCGAGATATTTAACGAATACTCCCCATAGTACGCTTGGAGCATCACAATTGCCGCTTCTTCACAAGCGTCTTGCCACGGCTCATCCCAATTCAATTCTGGCGCCTGTGAAGCAAACGGTACTGAAAGGGTCTTCTTTTCCACAACAGACACTCCCAATAATGAAGACGTCAAATTAACTGTCTGCCCCACAGATGATGAAACAACGAAGTTTTTTGTGGTTGATGCATTGTTTTTCTCTATCACAAATGATTCGCGCACCACCGTCGCCGCCTCCCTGATTGCCCGCATTTTCTGTCCATGTAAGTACCACAAAATACCCATTACAAAAAATAGAATCGCAGATAAACCGAGCAATAAATTACTGACACGATTATGACGCATACACCCCGTATCATATACTACCTTGATTTTTCCGTCAAAATAGCGTAATCTAACAAATACAGAAACAAACCTCAATATGAATAAATTTTTTACCCAAACTAAAAAATCCAGTGAATGTGCCGCCCGCGTCGGTATACTTCATACTGCCCACGGAGACGTCGAAACGCCAATTTTCATGCCCGTCGGTACACAGGCCACAGTGAAGAGCCTCGACAGCGCCGACATCGAAGCGCTCAATGCCCAAATTATTCTCGCAAATACCTACCACCTCCATCTCCGACCAAATGAGGATCTACTCGATACCGCAGGCGGACTACACAAATTCATGCACTGGGACAAGCCGACTTTGACTGATTCCGGAGGGTTCCAGGTATTTTCTCTCGGGGCAGGAAAAAAGCAAAACAATAATCTTTCAATCTCACAATCTTCTAATCTTCCCACTGGCGACAAAAGATCAGAAGAACAAAAGATTGGAAGATTAGAACATACACCAAAGGTTAAAATTGATGAAGAAGGGGTGGATTTCACCTCACACATCGATGGCAGTACTCACCGCTTCACACCCGAATCCGCTATCCAGATTCAACACAAAATCGGCGCTGACATCATCATGGCATTCGACGAATGTACTCCTGACAAAGCTGATCTGAAATATGCTACAGACGCAATGGGACGCACCCATCGTTGGGCGAAACGCTGTATTGAAGAACACGAGAAAGATAAACAACACCATGGCTACCCACAATACTTGTTTGGCATTATTCAAGGCGGTGTCCACCGTGAATTACGCGAAGAATCCGCTCGAGTAATATCGAGTATGCCATTTGATGGAATTGCGCTCGGTGGAGAATCAATCGGCTACAATATGCCAATTACGGCCGACACGCTTGATTGGGTCGTGCCGATTATCGGACCCGATCGTCCGCGCTACACCATGGGCGTCGGTTTCTCACCACGCGATTTATTCACCGTCGTCGAACACGGCGCAGACATGTTCGACTGTGTCGCCCCGACACGTATTGCCCGCAACGGCGCTCTCTATGTGCGCAAAGAAATTTCACCTGACATGCGCATCAATATCACGAACGCCACATTCGCAAAAGATTTCGGACCAATTGATCCGAAATGCAAATGCCCAACTTGTCTGAATTATTCTCGCGCTTATATTCACCACCTCTTCCGCACCGAAGAACTCTCTTCATACCGCCTCGCGACTATTCACAACCTATGGTTTTTCCTCGATCTCATGCGTGAAATTCGTGAAGCGATTCGCGCTGATCGTTTTATGGAATTAAAAAATGAATGGGTCTGATATGATGAAAATCACCCTCATTTGTGTCGGAAAACTGAAAGAATCCTATTGGCAATCTGCTGAAAATGAATACCTAAAAAGACTGGGAATGTTTGCGAAAATAGAAATCAAAGAAATTCGCGAAGAGTCTTTCTCGGTATCAACTGACAAAGAAAAAATCAAGAAAAATGAAGCACGGAAAATAATTGCCACAATCCCCAAAGACGCAAAAATAATTGTGCTAGATGAAATCGGTAAAGAGATGAGCTCAAAAACTTTTGCCAAACAAATTGGTGACTATAAAAATATTGGTGAATCAATTTGTTTAATTATCGGCGGACCCCTTGGGCTCGATGATGACTTACGTAATTCCGCTCATGATGCTATTTCTCTGTCACGTCTCACATTTACCCACCAAATGGCACGTGTTTTTATTCTTGAACAGCTCTACCGAGCATTCATGATTTCAAATGGGAGAAATTATCACTACTAATACCCCACAGACATAATATCACCCTTTCGGGTGATATTATGTATTTATTTGCTATTTTTTCCCCTGACGGTACTCTTCTCCTGACGCACATCTTTCACGCTCCTATGGGGGAAATCTTTCTGCATCTCCACTTTTTTTCTCATCCCAATCATCTTTGGTTGTTTATCATCATCACCTTCATCAATTTCTTCCTCCTCATCTTTCAGTTTACCCCCCGCTAGGTCCACATACTCAGAAGCCCCCACCCCCTCAATATGCGCCTCTTCTGCCTCCTCTAACAATTCTTCCGGGCTTTTTGTCCCCCACCCTTCAGGCAGATGATCTTCTGTGATATCCTCAACTGGGAGAAAAGCCCCCTCGCCAAGTTTGCCTGTTTTACCTGTTTTTGGATAATCACTGCTACCATGATAATAATCCGCCGGTATGTTTGAAACTTCCATATGTTTGAATTAATAAATAAACATAGCATCGCCAAAAGAATAAAAACGATACCCTTGGTCGATCGCCACTTGATAACATTTTAACATATGCTCTCTATCTCCCGCAAATGCGGAAACAAGCATGAGCAACGTGGACTTTGGTAAATGAAAATTTGTAATCATCGCATCCACAATTTTGAATTCGAATCCGGGTTTGATAAAAATATTGATATCACCTGAATAGGCGTCTAACTTGCCATCCGCAAATTGCGCTAACGAAGCCACGCCTTCAAGTGTGCGTACAGTCGTCGTTCCGATCGCGATAACCCGCCTACCCGTAGCCCGCGCCAAATTAATTGCTTCAACCGCCTCAGGCGAAATATCTACCCACTCGCTATGCATGGTGTGATCCGCGATGCGCTCTGATTTGACTGGCAAAAAAGTCCCAAGTCCGACATGCAAAGTGACCTCAGTGAATTCCACGCCTTTTTGTTTCAAAATATCAATCAATTCTGGTGTGAAGTGAAATCCCGCTGTTGGCGCCGCCACTGAACCTTCATGTTTTGCATAGACGGTTTGGTATGATTCAATTTCATGTGGTTCATCCTTTACATAAGGTGGAACTGGTATGTGGCCATATTTATTAGCCTTGGTACGCACTTCTTCGGCGGAAATCGGAAACTGCACCAGTATATCACCTTCTTTTTTCTTCACGACGACATCACAATAGAAATCTGATGCGAAACGCACTCGCATCCCCGGACGCACTCTTTTTCCGGGTTTTGCTAAGACTTGCCAGACACCAGTATTTTCCATGGGGCGTACGAGAAAAATTTCTACCTTCCGCGGTAAAATTAAAGAACCGTCTTTTTTACCATCACGATCAATATCCTCGTCGGCTGATTCGAGTTCACCAAACAATCGCGCTTTGAACACTTTAGAATTATTCGAAACTAGTAAGTCCCCCGGTTGCAGATAGTTGACAATATCGCGAAAAATTCTATGTTCCATGGTTTTTTTGTCTCTATCCACGATCATGAGGCGAGAAGAATCGCGCGGCACAGCCGGCTTTTGTGCAATTCTTTCAACTGGTAAATTGTAATCAAAATCCGAAGTCAACATATGAACTAAATTTTAAATCAGTATGCGTTAATTTTGTTCCGATTATGCCCATCCAAATCCTTCGCATATCGCACCTCCCCATCTTTCGTCGTGAGGAAATACCAATAATCATTTTTTTCTGGATCAGACGCCGCACGAATCGCCATTACACTCGGCATACAAATCGGCCCGAGTGGTAGTCCCGGATATCGATATGTATTCCAGGGAGAATCAGTCTCTCGATCCGTAGCGGTCGTGAACATGCTTCCCTCCTTCCGCACCGCATAATGCACCGTCGCATCTGACTGCAATGCCCAATTCATATCGAATCGACGCCAGAAAATATCAGCCACGATCCGACGATCCACTTCTGTCCGCACTTCTTTTTCGAGTACACTCGCCATTGTCAAAATATCATAAAAACTGCGCCCGCTCGCCTGAATTTTTGTCCACAATTCATCATCAATTTGTTTTTCTCTTTCAGAGAGCAATCTTCGCAAAACCTCTTCTGCTGTGCTGTTTTTATATACCCGAAAAGTATCTGGTGGCAAATATCCCTCGAGTGTCGCCCATTCTGGTCTGTCCGCTAAAATTTTCAAATCACCCCACTCACGGGACAGTACCACTCGTTCGCGACGATAATCATGCGCCGACTCCCCCGCCAATTTCGTAAAGTCCGATTTTTTGAAGTATGGTAATTTAATTGCGAGTGCATCCGCCATCTCATCCAAATCCCAACCAGGCAGAATTGTAATTGTCTCTTCTGAAACCCCAGGGCGCGTCAAAACTTCCGCGATATGCGCGACCGTATATGGCGCATTCATGACGAACTCCCCAGCGCCAATTTTTTTATCTAATTTATGAAATGATAAATACTTCTGAAAATACCACGCGTTTCTGACAACTCCTTTTTCCCCCAACTCTCGCGCAATTTCACCAACCGACTCGCCTTCTCGCACGACAAACCGAAACGATTCCGATGCAAAAGACGTCGGTGACAATTGAAATTTAATATAGGCTACACCACAAAAAATTACCCCCAACAGAATCACTGCAATTAATATGCCCAATCTTCGCATAAATTATTCAAATTTACTAAAATTTTCTCGTGCCCAGACCAATCTCTCCGGCACCCCAATGTCAATCCACGAACGATCCGATTCATACACAAAAAGATCTTTAACATTTGGAAATACATCGTATTCGATACTGAAATCGTCTCGATCTGGAAAATATTTTTTAATATTTGGATTGAATATGTATATGCCACCGTTTTGATATCCAGCACGATGTATCCCCTCTTTTTCCTTGAAAGTCTTGAGGTGAAAATCAGGGCCGTATTCGAGTGTCCCATAGCTCGCGACGTCATCCGCATACGCCCCAAGAATAATACCATCACCATCCTTTGGTAAATACGAAATCATGTCTGCGAGATCGATCGTCGTCAATATATCCCCATTCAAAATTATTGATGGCTCATCCGGATTGTCCACGTATTTCAATCCGTGTTTGATCGCTCCGCCTGTGCCCAATTTTTTATCTTCAATCGCATAATACAATTCAATTCCATTTCTCTCATCACCCACCGAATCATACAAAGTTTTCGCGAGATGCCCGGCGGCAAGTACCACTTTTTTTACACCTACTTTTTGCAGTTTTTCGAGTTGCCAATCCAAAACCGAACGCCCACCGATATCCAGAAGAATTTTCGGGATAGTTTTTGTAATATCACCGAGACGAGTGGAAAGACCGCCACAGAGAATAATTGCATTCATATTTTATTTTTTCACCCGAATAAGAATCTGGTGCATAGTATCCCCCTCTACATCATATTTCCCCACCTCTTCCAGTTCCAGTTCCAAACCCGCTTGTGCGCCATATTCTTTCAATTTTTTCATAATGATGGCATAGGAAGTTTTCTCGCGAGCTTGGGCATAAATCGGAACAAAATTACCCTTATTGACATAATTCCGACGATACTGTTCTAGGAGCGCCATCATTAGCGCTTTGCCAGTGCCCGGATTTTTCTGATCAGACGCGATATCAGAAACAAAAATTACTTGCTCACCCTCATATTCACTCTCCTCGAGACGCCCTTCATAAGCCAACAAATATCCGTGTATTTTACCATCCTCACCAGTGTGTTTGAAACTCATATTCGCCCGACCCTTTGCATGGTTATTAATATCTTTGGCAATCAAACCGTTTTCCATATTGTGCAAATACTGAACCAACGATTGATTATCCGCATATATTTTACCCTCCAAATAAGCTACTGCGATCGAGTCTTCAAATGTCAGGTATGACACCTCTTTTTGACTTGTCCCCAAAGCTTCGTTCGTCCCCGGCCTTTCGTGTTTTATTACCTGTTTTTTTACACCTTGCGCCAATTTCGGAATCAATTGAAAAACTTTATCATGAGTTTTGTCACTGTAAGCCACCGGTGCCGACGGTGCAAACGTATTTTCAATCTGCGGCAAATGTGTCAAACTGTCCGAGTACCCCTTACCAATTACTACCTGTTTATCAGATAAATTATCACTTTTCGCATAACGTGCCAAATACTCCGCCATAAAATCCCGATAAATCATTTCTATCTGCCCCTCGGTCAGCATATGCCCCCGCACATTGGGAGTCAATTCCACATTGTCGCAAGCCATAATTGATTTTCCCGCGACCAAAATATCCTCCGGTAAAATTTTATCTAATTTTGGTTTCGACGGATCATTTATTAATTTCAAAACTTCTGACACATTTCTTTTGATGTCTTTATCCTTTGTCATAACACTCTGTGCCACTGTTCGCCAAGTCCCATCTGCCCTCTCCTGCTGAACTGTAAAAAGAGAACAGGTTGGATTAAAAGTGTAGACATTATTTTTCCCAGACCCAAACGGCATACAGCAAGCCGTATCATTCCCTGCCGTGACGCCATCTGGATCGGATTTGAGATTAATTTTGGCACGATAACGCACAGTCTCCACCTGAGCTGTTCTTTTATAACCAATTTTATCATCCTCAATCAGTGTTTTAATTCTACTCTCAACTTCAGGGGCTATGTTTTTACCAGCAATAAGATCTTGATAATCAACTCCCGCGTTTTTCAATAACCCATTCAATTCTTTAAGTAATTTCTTCGGATCTCTCGCTTTTCCAACTTTTTTTTCTTTGAAAGACCCTACCGCCTCTTTCACCAAAGTGGCCAGATCCACATTACCGTCCACGACCGCACCAGCTTCGCCGGCGCGTGGCAATTCATAATAAATTTCCAAAGGTCGGAAAGCCTGCAATTCATCCAATTTTCCTTCTACTTGTGCATCGCGTAGATTTTCGGCCGTTAAGTCTAAATTGGGAATGTGGGTATAATTCGACGGTTTCTTCCTATCATGTACACCCGCCCCACTGTGAGCATCTTCGAGATCCATGAAAGTAGCCGGATCACGCCAAAACTGGAAAACTTTACCCATACTGATATCAGGATGAAAAGCCAGAGTCTCAACAAATCGATACAATTCTGTTTTTCCAGATATTTTCAATTCTTTCAGCTGGTCCAGAATTTCCGTTCGACCGAGCAGTTCACAAACTTCTTTGTATTTTTTCAAGCTTTTCCACGAGGAAAAAACCTGCTCCGAAGCACCGAGCTCCGCAACAAGCGATTGAAGTTTCTCAATATCCGCATATTTTCTTGTTTTGGCCAAAGTATCTCGAATATCCAAATTAATGACGTTCGCCAAACTATTCAATTCGTGATGTGCTGTACCTGTATCATACTGACTATCGTCTCTCCTCACCTGATCTAGAATCTGAGCATAGAACTGGGCCGGCCGAACCTCTGACGATTCAAATAATTCCAAAATTTTGTCAAAATTATGCAAAGCGTCATGGTGCGATAACCCCTCACGATTGATATACCGAAACATTTTTTTGTAACCAAACTTACGAACACCTTTCTCAAATGGTCCTAAAATATTCACCTCGTCTCCCCAATCCACTTTTTCTGAACCCTTAATCTGCCTATAAGCATCCTCATAATATTTCTCATTATCTTTTTCAGAAAATTTATTCAAATCGAAACCAGTTTTTTTCAACACATTTAAATCCATCAGACTAAGATCAGAATCGTTCCCAAAATCTGCCAGATCGAGCACGCATTCTTCATGATTAGTCACCAACCAATTGACAAAGCTTGGATATTTTTTTGCAAATTCCGTCAATTCGGTCCCGTTTTTTATACCCGCTTTCTTGATGAGACTGGAAAGGATAGGATGTTTATCCAAACACGAAAACAATACACCATCACTAATACCAAAAAAAGTCTTAAACTTATCAATATACTCAATTGTGTAGCCCATTCCAACAATGCTCACAAACGACTCACTTGCCGCGACTAAAACTCTTTCGGACTTAACAAAAGAATCCGATAATGAAAACGTTTTAATAATCCGTTCAAGAAATGAGATATCTGCTTTTCTTTCTATCGCCAACAGAAAGGAAATCTTCACCGTTGACTCATAATCCTCGGCCGGCAAATACTGGTGATACCTATCCAAAAGATCTTTCGCGGAAGACACTTCTGAATCACCACTAAACAATAAATCACGAAACTTGTCCGAAACCGCTTTTTTTACAACCTCTAACGGTGGATGAAATATTTCAATCAAATTATCCGCCTCATGATACTGATATGGATTTGAAAGTTTCTTCGGGAGAGTGCTCGCAACAACATCCTGAACTTTTTCCGAACTGAAAACCAAATTAGACAATGGAAAAGCTTCCAGATACCGTCCAATACTCCCAAAATATGAACCATCCATTAGTCCGACCAAATTATCAACATGAGTTTCGAGTAAATCATTTTCTGAAATCTCAAACACTTTATTAAACAATCTAACTTCTTCGTAACCTGGCGCATGACATTTTAACAAAACTTCTCGCGCTCGAGCGATAGCGACCTGCCGCACATTTTCAGATAAGCAAACTTTCTTTTCTTTATCCAAAAACTCCACAAATTCCGCTATGATATGACCATTTACATATTGCGAGGTTTGATCCTCGATGAGACCTATCAATCCAGACCTAATCGCTTCCAGCACTTCTGGCTGTTCGAGTAGATCGTCCACCATCGCAAATTTATTCATCAAACTTTGGATCTTTTCTTTCGATGACCAAATAAAGTCCTTAATTCTATCTATGAGTTCGTTTTTGATAACTTCACGAACAGTATCCTCCGATAAATCATATCGCGCGATTATTTCCATTGCCGAATCATGATAAATCAAATTTTCCAAAGCATGTTTGGCGGATTCTTGCACGAAACTATCTGAAAAACCAAATTTTTTTACCAGGGCATCCACCCGATCAAATTCTTCGTTTTGAATCAAAACAAACAAATTAAAGCGTGCGAGCTCTTCAGAAACACCTTCGATATTAAACGGATCCCCCCCAACCTCTTTCTCCTCCTCTTCTACCAGAGTTTCACCAATCGGCGGATTTTTACCAAATTCACTGAACATACTCGTAATATTATTTAATTAATAGTCCATAAATCGGCTGAGTGATGTTTGACAAAACCCAACCAGCACAAATCGCCATGATGCTAGCAAAAACGAGCCCCCCGACAATATCCCGCGGATAATGTACACCACAATATACCCTACCCACAGAGACAGTGACCGCACAACACAAGAACAAGATAATCAACCAAAATGACGCACCAAAAATAACCGTCATAAAAAATAAAATGAAAGACATCGTCGCGTGGTCAGAAGGGAAAGATTTGAAAGTAGTCAATGTGTGCGAGAGAGTTTTAATATTTGGAAATTCCACAATCGGACGCGGATGACGCCACACGAGACCGAGTGCCCAATTGAACCCTAGACCAAAAGCTAGTGCGGTCAAAAGCATCTTTACAAACAACTTGAATGAGACTGGTTCCAAAGCGACCTGCGCCCACACAAGCACAAAAAAACCAAAAAATAAAATCAATGAACTGGACGCAAACCTCATCACATGATCGAGTGTGGGGTTTTTCCCAACATGAGAATTTATTTTGAGAAATAGTTTTCGACTCCAAGACATTTTGATCATAGGAACTTTTTCAATAAAGCAAACAATTTGTATTTTTTTCTGTCTAGAATTACCTCTCGCGCCTCTGGATACTCTATGTACTCACCCCCAAAACCAGCTTTGAACCTCGTGACGCCAGCCCATTTATGGTGAGAACTATAGCAAAACCCGTGAAAACACACCCCCTGTGGATCACCCTCACCAACACGTGGTGACACTCCCCAGAAATCATATTTCCGAACACCCAGATCACGTAATGCTTTCATCGCCGACCACTGGACGAGATACGGCGCCATTAAATTTCGCTCGAGATCAGATGAAGCGCCATGTAAATAAGTGAAAGTATCCTCCGAGAAAATGCCGATAATGGCCGCCAGAGGCCGACCGCCGTATTCTGCCACAAACATTTTTACCTCCGGCACAGCCAACATCTCTCTATAATAACCCCGACCATGACTCCTGAACCCATCACGCTTCGTAGTCATCTCATTCAAGTGGCAAAAAATTTCTGCATTTTTCTCTTCTCTCACCACCACACCTTTACGCGCCGCGAGACGAATGTTGTAGCGTGTTTTCTCATGCATGCCGGCGAGTAGATCATCCTCACCCTGATCCAGTGCCAAAACCAAAGTCTGTTTCGGCTGTCGATTCGGTATTGATACCGCACCTTCGACACTCGCAGTCTCTACCGTAATTTCTGATTCAAATCTCACAAAGAAATAACCCTCTCTCCGCAAAAACTCAAACAAATCCGCAGATAACAATTTCGCCGAACAGCGTGGAAAATATATGAAATTGCCCAAAAACAACACCTTCTGTTCGACACCATAGAGAACAGCCTGACACATGTCCCCATCAAAAAACCCGAGCCGAACCACTTTTGCCCCCGTTTTTGATTGAAATTCACCCCAATTCCACCCATACATAAAACCCATCCCATCCCCCATAGAGGCGAGACCGTGAGACCAGGTTTTTTCGTCGTGAATCCGTTTGATTATCATGACCATATGATACCGAATTTCCCCAACTTTGGCAATAATCCCCTTTTTGCATAATCCGATATCAACACTTGATTTTTTTTAGAATTATGATATAATGGTATCATAATTTATTTTTAGTGAAAAAATATGGGTCTACCCAGTAAACGAAGAACCTCGCGTTCCAAACGTGAACGTGCCGCGCATTTCGCCCTGAAACCAGTCGCGACTACTAAATGCAGTGAGTGTGGATCGGTCATTAGACCGCATATCGCTTGCCCAAAATGCGGTGCTTATCGTGGCAAAAAATTTGTGAATACCGCCAAGCGCCTAGCTCGTACGGTGCGCAAACATAAAAAATCAGGCAAGAAATAAACCTATGTCAAATCGCCATTTAGCCCGTTCTGTCGCTATGCAATCCCTATATCAATGGGATTTCCGTGGCAAACCGACAGCCGCATTGCCGGCGATAATTGATATGAACATTGCCGAATTTGGCTCCGGTCTAGAAGACGGTGGCGGTTTCGTGCACCAAATAATCGATGGCGTAGTTGAGCATTTACCCGAAATTGACGAACAGATCGCCAAATTCGCCCATAACTGGCCTCTCGACATGATTACCCTCGTCGATCGCAATGTCCTCCGTATTGGCGTATATGAATTACGCTATAGCGAGGAAATCCCCGCCAAAGTCGCCATCAATGAAGCAATCGAACTCGCGAAAAGCTATGGTGGACAATCCTCGGGTAAATTCGTCAATGGCGTACTCGGTGCTATTTTCCAAGAAGCCACTGCCAAAGGCGAATTGAAGCCAATCGATCTAAATCCGCCGAAAGAAAAACCTGAAACAGAGACCATGTCCACGGAATCCGCCCCGGAAGAAAACTCCGCGAGTAAATAAACTTATGAACATAATCCCCGAATACAAAGAGAAAGATTTTTCCTCTCTAGAGAAAAAACTTAATTTGAAATTTAAAAACAAACAATATTTGGTACAAGCATTTGTGCATCGTTCTTTTTTGAACGAAAACCGTGAATTTTCTCTACGCCACAACGAGCGTTTGGAATTCCTCGGAGATGCGGTGCTCGAACTCGTCGTCACCAAATATCTTTTCGAACGTTTCCTGAATCCAGAAGGCGAATTGACCAACTGGCGTGCCGCCCTCGTCAATGCCAAAATGTGTTCTAGCGTAGCGAGCGAACTTGGTCTCGAGAATTATTTATTTCTAAGCCACGGTGAAGCCAAAGATTCTGGGACAAAAGCCCGCGAAGTAATCCTCGCCAATGCCATCGAAGCCCTAATCGGTGCTATTTATATCGACCTCGGCTGGGACAAAGCCGAAGAATTTGTGCTCAATTATATCGTGACGAAATTACCGGAAGTGCTCGAACTCAATCTCTGGATTGATCCGAAATCGAGATTCCAGGAATCCGCTCAGGAAATTGTCGGCATCACCCCATCATACAAAGTCCTATCAGAAGCCGGACCGGATCATAACAAAAATTTCCTCGTCGGCGTCTATCTAGACAAAGAAAAAGTGGCCGAAGGCACAGGCACAAGCAAACAAGAAGCGCAGGTCGACGCGGCTGAAAAAGCTCTGCAAGTGAAAGGCTGGAAAGGCAAGAAGGTGGAGATCCTCACCCAAGAAGCCGATGTCACATATTTCGGTTAGACTTGACGAAACGCGCGCGAAAGTATAAAATAACGCGCGCAACACGGGTCGCTAGCTCAGCTGGTAGAGCAGATCCCTCTTAAGGATAAGGTCCAGGGTT
>DAOOSC010000018.1:0-20590 GCA_035389585.1 Candidatus Magasanikiibacteriota bacterium | reverse complement strand
AGGCCGACGGGTTGATTTTTTTTCATATTTGAGGTAAATTATTGTGGTATGGATAACTACGTCGAACAATATATTTTGCAAATTAGCGCCGAAAAACCACGTGATCGGTTCGCTTTTGATTCACTGAAAAGAAAAGTCGCCGGCGAGCTCAAAGGGCAAATCCCTACTAGCCGAGACTTGATATCAGCATACCAAAAATTACTCAAATTGAAAAGAATCAAGCCAAATCCCCACCTTCTCACCATGTTGCGCAAAAATGCCGTCCGCACGCTTTCTGGCGTCGCGGTCGTTTCATCGCTCACCGAGCCGTATCCATGTCCAGGACGCTGTGTATACTGTCCACAGGAAGCCAATATGCCGAAAAGCTATCTGAAGAACGAACCTGCCGCGGCGCGGGCTTTCGGACTCAAATTCAACCCCTTCGACCAAATGGCCTATCGCATCCACACCCTCGAAGTGAACGGACATCCGACAGAAAAAATCGAATACATTCTGAAAGGCGGCACATGGAATGCCTATCCTCTCAAATATCAATATTGGTTTATTCTAGAATCATTCCGCGCCGCAAACAATCCACGCGGTAAATTGAAATACAAAAATTGGAAAAAACTTTCTATCAAAGAATTACGCACTGCTCTCGCCCACGAACAAAAGAAAAACGAAAGCGCGACGCATCGCATCATCGGCCTCACCCTCGAGACGAGACCAGACGCTGTCACACCAGAAAACATCGCCATCATGCGCGAACTCGGTGCGACGAGAATTGAACTCGGCCTGCAAGCCACCCGCGATGATATTTTACGCTTGAACCGCCGTGATCACACACTCGCCGATTTTCACCACGCAATGCTTCTGCTCCGTACCGCTGGGTTCAAAATCGATTTACATTTCATACCTCAATTACCAGGATCGGATCCTGCCATGGATGTAGAGATGTACGCCGATATCTGGCGCGACCCGGGACTGAAGCCGGATATGATAAAAATCTATCCATGTATCGTAGTGAAAGGTGCACCACTTTACAATTGGTACAAAAAGGGCAAATATACGCCATACGAAAATTCTGACCTAATCGAAGCAATTGTCCAAATGAAAGCAATGACCCCACACTACGCACGTATCGCTCGTCTCATTCGCGATATTCCCGAACCAAGCATTGAAGCGGGAAATAAAATTACCAATTTACGCGAGATTTTGCAAAAAACCATGCGCGAACGCGGTCTCACTTGCCAATGCTTGCGTTGTCGCGAAATCGGACACGCTCTGAAACCTTTGATTGATACAAAAAAACCAAAACTATTTATCGAGAAATACGAAACTTTTGGCGGCACCGAATATTTCCTATCTTTTGAGGATTCTGCACGTACCGCAGTTTTTGCATTTTTACGTTTGAGACTACCCGAACAACCATCAACAAAAGAAACCAAAAAAATCCATAAACTTTTACCTGAAATTGCGAATGTGGCATTTATTCGCGAACTACACACCTACGGCCAGATGATCGGCATCGGCGAAGCCGGCAAAAAACATTCCCAACATCGCGGCTTGGGTAAAAAACTAATTGAAACTGCGGAAAAAATTTGTTCCAAAAATGGTTTCAAAAAGTTAGCGGTTATTTCTGGTGTTGGAGTGCGCGACTATTACCGCAAGCGTGGTTTTCGCCACAAAGGAACATACATGGTAAAAAATATAAAGAAATGATAATATAGACGTTAGTTAATCTTGACAGCCAAATTTATGAATCAAAGCAAACTCACCGACTTCGATCCACAAATAAAACAAGCTATCGACAATGAACGCATCCGCCAAGAACAAGGACTCGAAATGATCCCCTCGGAAAACTTTGTCTCACCGGCCGTACTCGAAGCGCTCGGGTCGGTGCTTACCAATAAATACTCAGAAGGATATGTTGGGAAAAGATATTATGGCGGTTGTGAAAATATTGATGTAGTAGAACAACTAGCAATCGATCGCGCCAAACAACTATTCGGCGCTGAACATGTCAACGTTCAACCACTCTCCGGCGCACCAGCAAATATCGCTGTCTATTTTGCACTCCTCCAACCAGGCGACACTATTCTCGGCATGGATTTATCTCATGGCGGACATTTGACTCACGGGCATCCAGTCACCCACATGACAAAAGTGTTTAATTTTATTCGCTATAAAACAAATAGCGAAGGAATAATTGATTTAGAAAATTTACGGCAAATGGCCATTGAGCATAAACCAAAATTAATTTTAGTTGGCTACAGTGCCTATTCCCGTGAAATTGAATACGAAAAAATTAAAGCCATCGCTGACGAAGTCGGAGCGTACACCATGGCTGATATCGCCCATATTGCCGGACTTATTGCCGCCGGTGAAATGAATAATCCCACACCGATTTTCGATGTTATCACGACCACCACCCACAAAACCCTTCGCGGTCCGCGCGGTGGTATGATTATGTGTAAAGAAAAACTCGCGAAACAAATCGACAAAGCCGTGTTCCCGGGACTCCAAGGAGGTCCACACGAAAACAATATCGCCGCGAAAGCCATCGCTTTCAAAGAAGCGCTCACACCCGAATTCAAAGAATACGCAAAACAAATAAAAAAGAATGCTAAAGTTTTGGAAAAAAAGTTTCTCGAACATGGTTTCAAATTAATGTTCGGTGGCACCGATAACCACCTCCTCCTCGTCGACGTCACACCGAAAGGTCTGAGTGGTAAGGAAGCCCAAATCGCTCTCGACAAGGCTGGAATCACCGTGAACAAAAATATGATCCCAGATGACCCACGCTCACCGATGGATCCATCCGGCATCCGTCTCGGCACACCAGCGATCACGACACGTGGCATGAAAGAAACTGAAATGGAAATAATTGCTGACTGGATAAATGAAGCGATTGAAAATTGGCAAGATGAAAACCGATTGAAAGAAATTCGAACCCGTGTAGTCGAAATGACAAAGAAATTTCCACTATACCCTGAACTAAAATAAAAGGACCCCCACGCATGCAGAAGGCACACGTGAGGGTAAAGGAACAGAACGGCACTAAAGAAACGAATACTTGCCGGCGAGCAGGCCTGGTGCGCATACCACACCATAATACACCGCGAACGCGACCCCGACGACGAGGATCATACCAGCAACAGGGACAAACAAGAACTTCTCAGTCATAATAACCTCCACCAAGTTGTATATCCACAATATATGAAATCACAGAAAAAGTCAATAGTGCACACAAAAACCACAACAGAAATGGTAAATTTAGGCAAAGATCTGTCCTCAAAACTCCACGGCGGTGATGTCGTATTATTATACGGAGAAATGGGTGCTGGCAAATCCACCCTCACAAAAGGCATTGCCCAAGGTCTAGGAATCAAAAAAAATGTCGCCTCCCCCACCTTCACTCTGATGAATATTTACAATATAAAAATTACTAAATCAAAAATAAGAAGACTCGTCCATATCGACACCTACCGCTTGAAAAACGAAGCCCAACTCATCGAGATCGGCGCGACAGACTATCTCGGTGATCCCGAAACAATTTGTATCATCGAGTGGCCGGAAAAAGTGAGTGGATTATTAAAAGATTATAAGACTAAAAAGATTGTGATTGAACACGATGGTGATAGCAGGACAATAAAAACCTGACAACAAAAAATTCGGCGCAAGCCGAATTTTTTAACCTGCCCAATTAAATTATTATTCTCTCCGTCGCATACCGATACATCACCCGCGGCATCCTAGTGTGATATCTAGCCAAAAACCCCCGCAACACCCCCTCATCCCTTTTTCCAACCTCCCGAAGCATCCAACCCGTCGCCTTATGAATCAAATCGTGCGAATGTCCGAGATACATCGCTGCCAACTTCACAGTGTCCTCGAATTGACCCATGCGAATAAACTCAAAAGTTGCGACGATCGCCACCCGTTCACTCCACAAATGACCACTTTTCGCGAGTTTATACAAAACCCCTCTTGGCCTATCGAGTAAATACCGCCCGAGAATTTTTCCGGCCGACAAATCCACTAAATCCCAATTATTCACCCGATCCAAATGCGCCAAATAAAATTTCACAATTTTCTTCTGTTCTTTTTCATCCGCCTTGCGCATTTTGAATGTGAGAATAATCAAACCAGTCAAACGATCTTCGTGATATTTACTTTTCAACAATTCTTCCACATCTGCCAATTTCGTGTCCACAAAATACTTTTTCGCAATCTCTCTCTGATCCGGCACCGAAACACAAAGCATTTTATCCCCCTCCGCATATTGCCCTTTTCCAGTTTTAAAAAAATTCGACAAAATAGCCAGCTTTTCCGGCTTAGCTTTTTTGCGTATTTCTTTTTTTATTTTACCAACTAACATAGTTACACTCTTTCAACTTGCCCGTCATAGCTCCCGAGAAGCGAAGGCTGGGTCTTTCGATTTCTTCGCGGAGTAAACACACCCACAATAATTTTGCCTATAAATCCCTTTTTCTTTAATCAATTGGCTCGCCCGTTCTTGCCTCGACCGCCGTAGCCCCGACAGGGCGGAGGCGGTACTTCCGCCCGTCTTCCAATCCTCCACAAAAAATTCCACCCCAAACTCTTTGCCTAATTCCAAACCAATCGGATTAATCACCTCAGCCTTTTTATTTCGCCCACTAGTTAAAGTCGTACAAAACATCTCGAATCCGTTATCTCGCGCATATTCCGCCGTTCGACGTAAACGCATCTTGAAACACTCAATACACCTCTTACCACCTTCTGGCTCACCTTCGAGACCTACCACATTTTCACCCCACTTTTCCCATTCATAATCCATATCAATCATCGGCACTTTCCACTCGGCACACACTCGCACCACCTCAGCCTTGCGTTTCAGATATTCTTCTTCTGGAAAAATATTCGGATTATAAAAAAACACCGTCAAATCATATTGTTTTTTCAGTTCATCAATCACCGCAATACTACACGGCGCACAACAAGTATGAAGTAAAATTTTTTTCATACGCTAAATAATCCAATTAAACAAATACCCCGTAAAAATAATCCCCAAACCAACCACCGTGGCAAAAATTATAATTAACCTTGTTTTCATCACTCGTTTCAAAATCATAAATTCCGGTAAAGATAGTGCGGTAACCGCCATCATCAACGACAAAGCCGTCCCTATTGCCACTCCTTTTTCTGTTAGGGCCGAAATAAGTGGGATCACTCCAGCTGCATTTGAATATAGTGGAATACCAATCAAAGTAGCCAGGGGCACAGCATACCATTTGTCTGCTCCGGCGTACTTTGCAAGCCAATCAGCCGGCACGTAACCATGAATAAATGCGCCCAACCCAACTCCAATCACCACATAAGGCAACACCTTTTTCACGATTTTTTTGGTGTAATTTAATCCATAATTTAAACGCTTTGACCATTTTATCTCGGTATTCTCTTTTTTACAACCACACCCATTTTGTTCATCTAATTCGAGTAAAAATCCATCTGTCCTAAATTTACCAATAACCCATCCAGCGAGCATAGCAATCAATAGTCCACTAAAAATATAAATAATAGCCACTCTTAAACCAAACAAACTAAACAATAATGCCAAGGCTACTTCGTTTATCATCGGTGAGGCGATTAAAAATGTAAAGGTCACTCCCAGTGGTATTCCGGCTTCGATAAACCCCAAAAACATTGGCACAGCACTACATGAACAAAACGGTGTGACAATCCCAAATAGTCCGGCAAACAAATGACCCCAGAACGGATGACGCTTGGCCAAAATGGCTTTAATTTTTTCTTTTGGTAAAAAAGTCCTTAAGACCGAGACGATAAATATAATTATCGCTAACAGAAAAAGAATTTTTATGACATCATAAATAAAATAACTAAACACTTCAGATAAACGCGTTTCTGCGGTGACGAAAGGTAATATTCCAGTAATTCGAGCGGCGAGTTGTCTTAACATACTATAATTATTTTGTTGCAAATTTATTTATAAATTCCTCTTTAGTCATAATTAACTGACGAACTTCTGGTTTTTCACCCGTTCTTAAAAATTTTTCCAAAGAACGACTATTATATTTTAAAGCTAAAGATTGTACCTCTTCCATTGATTCTGAATTATCGGCTTTTGTGGTTATCACATCATTCCCTAGTATCTTTTTTATTTTGTCACCAAACGCAGAGCCAAGTAACCATGATTCCATTTGAACATTTTTAATGTTATTCAATTTTCCACCTTTCATTTCATTAGCAATCAAATTAAAACCTTCCAATACCAAACCAATTAATTGCTCAAAATTAGAAACATTTGCTGGTTTGATATGCAAAGAAACTTCATCGTTTTTCTCTAAACCATAAGCAATAATTGAATTAACAAGAATATGTCCAGTGCCCGCTTCCACATCGCCTTCTCTGTGGTTAATATTTTTCAAAAAATTTTCCGCAGAACCAAAATTCAGTAACATATCTACTAAGTCTTCCTTTTTAAAAACCCCATCTTCGCACAATTTGAAAACAACATCCCTGGCATTTACAGCCCTTTCAAAACGTTGCCTATGTTCTGGATCTTCAACAAGCGAAGATTTTTGACCATATTGACTACGCATTCGCTCTTTTATTACAATCTTTTCTTCTTCATCGTCTGTATCATTATAAACTTTCTGATATATTTCAAACCCTCTTACCAGACGCAAGAAAGCTTCATTCGACAAAAGCATTTCCCTAAGACCTACTTCCTGCATTTCACTCATATGATTTTTATTCGCTAATTTTTAAAATAATCCCGACTTTTTAATTCTCTTGGCAAATAATCTTGCTCAACATTTCCCGTGAAATCTGGATTATACTTGTAATCCTTCCCATACCCAATATCCTTCATCAACTTCGTCTCAGCATTACGCAAATGAATCGGCACACCGAGATGTGAAGTTTCGCGAGCGTCCCGAGCCGCCTTACCATACGCGGTATACAGCAAATTTGATTTTTTCGATTTCGCACAATACACCACCGCCTGAGCGAGGTGCACAGTACATTCTGGCATACCAATTTTGTGACACGCATCATACGCCGTATTCGCCTGGATCATCGCCTCACTATTCGCCATACCAATATCTTCAGATGCGAAACGTAAAATCCGCCGCGCCACATACAACGGATCACAGCCGCCCTCGAGCATGCGCGCAAGCCAATACAAAGCCGCATTCGCATCACTCCCACGCATCGACTTATGTAAAGCCGAAATCAAATTATAAAACTCCTCACCCTTTTTATCAAACACCAAATGCGTCCTCTGCAAAGCCTCCTTAACATCCATTTTACCCACAACGATTTTCTCCACGCCGTCAACCGCGCGATCCCGAAGGGATTTTACGCGGCAACACCCCTTCACCGCCAAATCGAGCCCATTCAACGCCACCCTTGCATCACCCCCACTCAACCCCGCAAGCATCTCCACAATATCATCATCAATCTCAACCCTAATTTTTCCAAACCCCCTCTCCTCATCCTCCAAAGCCTGTCTAATAATTTTCACAATATCCCCTTCCTCCAATTTCTTCAACACAAACACCCGCGACCGTGACAACAAAGCGCCAATAATTTCAAAAGAAGGATTCTCCGTCGTTGCCCCAATCAAAATTATTTTTCCCTTTTCCACGTACGGCAAAAGAGCGTCCTGCTGAGCCTTACTCCAACGATGAATTTCATCAATAAACAAAATCGTCTGCTGTCCAGTCGTCACCACTCTCTCTTCTGCCGCCCGTACCACCCGCCGCAAATCATCCTTCCCACTATCCACCCCAGAGAGCACCTCGAAATGCGACCGTGTTTGCTCCGCCACAATCTGCGCCAATGTCGTCTTCCCTACCCCTGGCGGGCCCCAAAAAACAAGCGAAGATAACTCATCGTTTTCAATCAATTTCCGCAACAACTTCCCCTTCCCCACAATCTCCTCCTGTCCGAAAAATTCCGCGAAATTACGCGGGCGCATGCGATCGGCCAATGGGACACTATTTCTTTCCACAATCATACTATCTCGACTTATTTCCTACTCCACAACTTATACAAACCAAACGCAATCTTTGTTTTTAAAACCTCCAAAAATCCCATCTTTTCTAAATCATCATGGGTCAAATGTTTCGCATTCTCCACCCACTCTCCAACGATATTTTTCAAATTTTTCACCACTGAGGATTTTTTTATTTCCAAATTCGCTTCGTAATTATCATAAAAACTCACCTGATCGAGATTGCTCGAACCAATCATCGCCCAATCATCATCCACGATCACACCTTTGCCATGCATCATATTCGGTGTCAGATGGATATTTACACCAATTTTTTGGAGTAATTTGAACCACGCATACGCCGCATACGTGACGAGACGCACATCGGTACGAAGTGGTAGTAACAAATCAATACGGACGCCGCGTTTTTTCGCGCGCCAGAGAGCATAGAGAAATTTCTGATCGGGAAAATAGTATGGAGAAAACAAAATTACCCGTTCCCGTGCCCGGAGCAGTGCCGTCATATATTTTTTCCGAACAACCGAACGCTCATTGTGAGGCTCGTCCAAAATCAAATCTGATTCGTCATTTCGCAAACGAAACTTAAACTTCAAAAACTTTTTCACCCGTTTCTTATCACCTCCACAAATAATATATGATTTCGCGAATGAACGCAGGAGTGAATGCACAATTTTTCCTTCGACCCGCACCTGAATATCGAGCCAATCTTTCATCCGATGATCCACGTTCACCCCACCGATGAACCCAATCTCTTCATCAACAATCAAAATCTTGCGATGTGTCCGCGAAATTAATTGTTTCCACCAACCACGGTATTTTTTCTTTCGTTCAAAGAAAAATAGAATATCAACACCGGCCGCGCGCAAAGATTCCACACGTCGATGTGATAGCCAAAAGCTACCGAAAGCGTCCACTACCAATTTCACATCGAGACCGGCTCGAGATTTTTGTTCAAGTAGATCAAAAAATCTCTTCCCCTCTATATCATCGAGAAAAATATATAATTCCCAAAAAATACTCTTCTGAGAATCCAAAATTGCCTGATACATTGCATCCCAAGAGCTTTGTGAATTGGTATATATTTGATAATCAGAATTCCGCATAATAATTGTATATTACAGCAAAAAATCCCCTCCGTCAAACCTGAAAATTAACTAACCAAACGAGGACTAAATCACCACCGTCCCTCGGTGTGTTTGTCCTGATAATATTTTTTCAAATTCCACCAAATCAGTTCCTTTCACGAAATATGCTTTCAACCCCATTTTTTGCGCCTTTTTCGCCGCTGTGGGGTCAAAAGGTGTATTCGTCCCCGCTACCCATTTGTTTCCGACAATTTTTCGAAGTTCCGCCCAAGTCATTTGTTTGAACGGTTTTGCATTCACGTCTTTTTTCGGATCGGATGTATAAATATAGTCGATATTCGAAGCATTCACGACCTCTTTCGCACCATAAGTACGCGCGAGAATCACAGTGTCTGTATCCGTCGAACAGCCCGGCTTCCAGCCCGAAGCGATAATTACAGACGCATTAGTTTTTATTTTTCGCGAAGCATTGACCAAGACTTTGTCATACACCACACCACGAAAAAGCAATTTCACAAATTCGGCATTGAACCTGGTCGCGCTGATCCCGAGCCAATCCAATTCCAAACCGGTCGGATCGACCACCGCACGAGCCGCCCCTTGATACGCCCGACAAGTCGCTCCACCCCCGACCACGAGCACGAATTTATCACCCTTTTTCACTCGTCGCAAAATCATTTCCCGAAATTTCTTCAAAAACTCAATATCAAAACCCGTTTTCGGAATAACAATCGACCCGCCGACTGAGATTATTTTGTACATAATTTAAAAAGAAAAATGATTTATATATTGATCAGCAACATAGCCCACAATCAACAAAAAAACCACAATACAAACAAATAAAAATATTAAATTACTATTTTTGGGCGAATCGTCTGCATCTAATTCGACCATATTTTTATTTCTCAACCTATCGATCAAAAGCTTAAAAAAATGAACGACCGCAAAAATAAACACGATGATGCTAAAAATAACTAGTGCTGGCACAACCCGAAAAGCCATAAGCATCTCCGAATCCCTTATAAAAACAATAGACAAAATAGCCAAAACCCAAGAAACAACAAGAGTCAATACGAGCCATTTTATTACTTTCATACCGATTTATTTTTAGACAAAAAATAATTATTTTTCATCAGTTTTGTGTTCGGCCGCTTCTTGAAAATCTCCGGTTGGTTTTTGATCCACCGGCTCGGGGTTCGATAAGAAGTTTTGCCATTTTGGGCACGTTTCGATGAATAATTCTTCACAGACCAAATCTACTTACGAAATAATCCGCTCAAAACCCAACTGACGAGCGACATAATGAGGGCACCCCAGAATGCTGGCCAAAAACCAGCGACCACAAAACCTTTCACAACCGTACCCACAAACCAAAACATGAGCGCATTGATGACGAGCGTGAAGAGGCCGAGCGTCAAAATATTCACAGGTAAAGTGAGCAAAATCAAAATCGGACGGATGAGAGCGTTCACGAGACCGAGTACGAGTGCCGCGATAATCGCCGCGTACCAGCCAGAGACCGCTATACCAGGTAAATAATAAGCCAACACGACCAAAGTCGCCGCATTAAAAAGCCAACGCAAAATTAAACGCATATAGTGAGGTTAATAAATTACACTTCTATTTTATTCTATTTCTATGGTTGGTGCAAGTTCGGGGGTGGAAGTAGTGTCGGACCCAGAATCCGTGCTCGTCGCCATCGCTTCTTCACCGATCATCTCCATAGTGCTCGTAGGGGTGTCGAGGCCTGATTCTTCACTCGAATCACTCATCGGCGCACCCAAAACCGGCAAGGTGAAAACAAACGCTGGTGGAAACCATTTCCCCATTTTCATATTTTGGAAAAGTGAATCAGGCTGATTTGTGAGCGTGACCGAGGGTGAATTTACCATCATGAGACCATAATCCATTCGATCAAATTCCGTATTTTCCAGAAGTAAATTTCCCGCATCAATCGCAATTCCAGAAATCGTCTTCGCGTCCGTCGTGTAATCGGTATTCCAAACAATTCGTGAATTTTTCACCACCGCATTCGCGTCTTTCAGATAAATCGCATTGTATGGCCGATATGCATTCAGAATGTTAATATCTTTCAATTCAACTTGCGCACCGACCGCCTTCACCACTCCGCTTTTGTCCCCCGAGGAACCGGTGAAATTGCCATGTACCAAATCAGCATGACACAGATTACCCGTGCCACCACTCGCTAGATCAATTATGCTCCAATAACATGAACCATTCAGACAATCAATACTCACCCGATTATCTGATTCACCCCAAACATTCAAAATACCCGACACATTAAACCCTGCATATGCTTTCATTTGCAAATTCGCCCCTGCTTCAATCGTTAATTTTTTCCCTGCGGGCACAGACACAATTCCATTGATATGATAGTCACCCGCATGCCAAATCGTATCCGTCGTCACCGTGAACATGTCGAAATACGCGCCCGAAAATGCATTATTCAAAAACTGATTATTCGACATGACTAAATCCGAACGCAGAGACTGCAGAGGACCGTCCGAATGCGTGAAGGAATCGAAAACCGAATTCGAAATTCGTGTCGTCACCCCAGACGAATACCCGCCGTTATAATAATTCTTCGTCGCAATATACCCCCGCGCAAATTGTGATTGATCGATAGTCGTCGATGCCGAATATGTCGTTTTATTCTCCGTCCACACGAAAGCCGAAAATTCCCTCTCATCCACATTACTCGCTGGCACGAAACTGTCACTCACCGAAGAGTTTTGCATTGTCAATTCCCCGCCAATATTTCGAATCGGTTGTGATAAATTTTTCCAGCCATATACCCAACCACTCTGCAGGACGAAGAGAGCTCCACCATAACGTAGATCTGTATAAGTCATTTTCACTTTACCACCTGGATCAATCGCGATCCGTGACCAATCACCCGCCGCTGGCGTCGCGGTCGCCGACACCCCAGACCAACGCCACGCACCAGGCGCTCGATCATACCGAGACGATACCAATATGTGATCATTTTCTGTACCATTGAATTCCACCGTACCTTTCACGATCAAACTCGCGTTTTTCGTCTGCCCATATATCTCCACCCCAGGTTCAATGATTAGTTTTTTCCCGACCGCAATCACCGCGTCCGAATACAAAACATACGGTGACAAATCTTTGCGCAAAGTAAATTCCGAACTGGTCGCGAGATGAGTATAGACGAGCCAGAAATCATTTGGGATGAGACCGTACCCGATATTGGGGGCGCGTGGTGTACCATAAATGTAACCTCCACCATAAGTCCGTCCGATCGCCGCTCCGAAATCCGATGTCCGCCAATTTGATTTCAGACTACCTTTTACCAGAGAATTGATTCGATTCATGGTTCGATATTTAGAATCAGCCGTCGCACCCGCATACCAACCGCCCGTCTGGCAATTTACCGTATCAACGATCGTACTCGAAGAATCTTTCAGTTCCAATTTGGCACCAGTGTTCACAATACCGGAAGGAATAGTAATGAAAGCATCGGCCGGTAGTTCAATAATCGCGTCATCATCAGTACGCTCAATTAGAAAATAGTCATGCGCGAGAATTTGAGTATTACGCAAATTCCAATCCAATTTCACTCCATTCAAATATAATCCCCAACCACTCAAATTAATCGCTTCGTTTGTGTTATTGTAAAGCTCAACCCACTCATCATTAATATTGTTTGGCTGTGCCGACGTGCCCATCCACGCAATTTCATTTATCACCACGCGTTTATCCCAATCGAGAGTAGTCGAGACGAGCGCTGACCAAGCACTAGTATTCGCGAACTGATCTGATGCGCGAGCGCGAAATACATAAGTCGAACCAGGGGTCGCCGTGAAATCATAAGTCGTGCTCACTGAACCAGAAATCCAATTTTGCCAAACCGGTTTTGTACTCGAAGTCGCATAATCAATATCGAAAAATATTTCGCGTGCAAATTCATCGGTCGATGTGACAGATACTCGAATGCGCGTCGAAGTAGGTGAGGAAATATCATCGGCAATGAGCGTCGGTATAGTGGGTGTAGTGAGATCGCGCACGAGTGTCACACTGGCAGGAGTAGAAGTATTACCGACTTCATCGTAGACGAAAATTTGCAATGATTTTTTTTCGGAGGATGTCGCGAACTCATATGTGAAATTCCACTGATTGGTGGAGGTGGTATAAATAATATCGATCGGAATGTCGATACTGAGACGCACGGTGTCTGTCGTCGCGGTACCGAAAACATTTACCTCACTACTCGTCGTGAAATATATCGGAAGAAAAATCGGATCTGGGGTTGGTGGGAGCGGTGGTGTGGTATCGACCGCAGGGGTCGATGTCGGAGTCAAAGGAGTGCTTGTCGGTGCGATGTCTGGCGTAGTGGTGGAAGTTTCAGGAGTGGAAGTTGGGGTCGAATCAGTCGATGTCGGGGTGACTATTTCTGGAGTGGCGGTCGGTGTGGACGTGGGGGTTGGATCTGGTGTTGATGTAGGGGTCACAATCGGCGAGGTTGAAGTTGTTGAAAGTGGCAGTAAAGTTGGTGGGGTTGAATTTCCACCCAATGACGAAGAACCACCGTTTGAAACTGGTAATGAATTTGTCTGAAGCACTGGAGATGGATTTGGCGGAGGCGGCGAATTTGTAATTGGAATTTGGTAAGTATTTGGATTTCGCATCGTTTCTTCATTCGAAATTTTTTCACCAAGCACAATTTTTGTCGCTTTTTTCACCTGATCATAAATATTTTCTGCACCCTGCACGATCTGCCCCGACGCGCCATTCAAAACACCTGTCAAACTTTGGCGAGAGGTTGCGAGTGGTTTTACTTTCGGATCAGTTTTTCCGACCTCATTGAAAAATAGTTTGATTACTCCGGCGGAGTATGAAATGGATTCGGGGATTAGGTGGGATGAGTAGGAGGTGAGGATTACCGGATCATTTATTATTTTTTTCGAACCAGTTCCAGACCACGAGAATGTTTCTTTCTCTAAATACAATTTGTTCAAATCATTATTTATTCTATTTTCTTTCAACAAAACATCCCCGCTTTTTCCTTGTTGGATAATACTTGATTTAGAAATAAATATTTCGTTATACCTATTTGAATCTAAAGTATCATCGCTATAAAAATTCGCATTAGAAAATTTTGCCAAACCATCAAAACCCTCCGACAATTTTGAAATATTTTTTACTGATACATCTTTTTTCACTATTGTCTCGAGAGAATTCCAATTACTCTTCACAAATTGTTCGAGACTATCCCCTGTCGGATGAATATCGAGCCGAGTATGTGCGGGCACCGCCATATCGGCGACGAGATGAAGTGTGTGTCCGAGCTCAGTCAGTGCCAAATCTTTATGACCCTTTTTCCAATCATCGACGGCTCTCTGCCAACTTCTATCTCCGAGAGCAAAATCTCTCTGCCTATTCGAATCCTCCGACCAGTCTTTCGCACTCAAATACTTGCCACCGAGACCGACATTGTTTATTGGATCATAGAAATGATTCATCCAACGCCATGGAGTATCTTCGTCCCGCGCTCCGCTCACTATTTTTTCTTTATTCGCCCCAGAAATATCTGGATCGAAATTTTTATTGTAAATATTCACCGCCTCGTTCGCGATACCTGGATGTGCCACATTTGTATCAAAACAAAAAGCTTGATCCGTCCACAGCGAAACCAAGCTAGAAAATATAATACAAAAAATAATACCAAAAATTACCCTCCTCATAAATGTTTGGTTATTTTATAAAGATTTTATTAACCAAACACCGTGCGAATCTTTTTCAAATTCGATAAAACCTGCCGCCTTACTTCCATCTTCTTTTGTTCCCGTATAATTATATGAAGCCATCGTATCCAAAACCAAATTTGGTTTAATCACCCCCAAATCCCCCACCATCAAACTAAGCATCCCTTTTTCCTTCACCATTTTGAAATTCTGTTCCATCTCATCCCACTTCCCCCGCGCGAAACAGCATTCCGCCGCCCCGCGAAAATCTTCTTTTTTCAAAGCCTCCATGAATTTCGCATGTGTCTGCTCCGGTGTTTGCGTCGTCGCCACATCTACATTCAAATACTGTGGCGCATTCTTCTCTAATTCCGCGACCGTGAAATCACGATACGGCCAATCCGCACTCGCTGCCCCGGTCAACACTCGCGCCTGTCGCGCATTGAACCAATTCATGTATAAAAAAAATCCGGCGACAACCACCAAAGTTATCCCGGCCAACGTCAAAATTATGCTCCTCCTCATAATTTATTATTACTAAATTAACTCAAATATTATCCCACACCAATTATTCTCGGTCAAAAAACCTGTGGATAAACCACAACTTTATTTTCGAACTACGCCCCACAATAAAAATAGATACGGCGAGACCGGCAAAACCCACCAAATACCCTACCCCAACATCACTCAAATAGTGGACACCGAGATACAGACGACTGAACCCGATCACTAACGCAACAATAATTGCAGAAAATACAATTAAGAAGCGATATAAAATATTTTTTGTATTTTTGAAAAGCAGGTACGCCAGATACCCATAAAAAGCGATTGCCACCGTCGCATGACCACTCGGAAATGATCCAGAAGTTTCGAGAATTGCCGCATTGAGCGGACGCGGCCGGTCAAAATAAATTTTGGCCAAATAGGTCACAACCATGCTTCCGACCAATGCCGACCACATACCGATGAGTGACCATTTTTTTTGCTTCCACCAGAAAAAAACAGACAACAAGAGAGCAAGCCCTAAAACAATTTTCACCTCTCCAATCTCCGTAATCACCGAAAGCAACTTAATCACCCCCTCATCACGAATTTGTAAAAAAAATGAATTGACACTTTTATCCAAATTCACGATTGTGTTCGATGCAAATAAACTATCTAATATCATACAAAAAAACAATAATGCTAACTTAACCATTTTAACACAATCCTGCCCATACTTCCACCCTACACCTCTTTTTATTTACAATCCCCCAATTTTTTGCTATTCTGTACTCACTATGGCGACACTACTGAATATCGAAAAATTATCCAAAGCCTACCACCAGCGTATAATTTTCAAAGATGTCACTTTTGCGGTCGATGAAAGACAAAAAATCGGCCTAATCGGTCGCAATGGCGCTGGAAAATCCACCCTACTTCGGATGATTATCGGACAAGAAATGCCTGACAGCGGAAAAATCATCAAGCACGACATCACCCGCCTCGGAAACATCGAACAACATGAGAAAATCAACCTCGCACAAACAGCCCAAAATTACCTCGAAACCCAAACCGGGCAACCAAGCTGGCAATGCGCCAAAATCGCGGGTAAATTTGAAATTACCCCTGACCACCTATCCCAACCAATTTCATCTCTTTCGGGCGGATTTCGCATGCGTCTGCGTCTCGCCTCGATGTTACTGAAAGATCCGAATTTATTTCTCCTCGATGAACCGACCAACTACCTCGATGTCCACACCCAAATCCTCCTCGAGAAATTTCTCCAAAACTACAACGGCGCTTTCATCATCGTCTCTCATGATCGCGAATTTCTGAAACGCACTTGCGAGCAAACTTTGGAAATCGAACAAGGCGACACCATTTTCTATCCCCGACCGATTGATGAATATTTGGAATACAAAAAAGCGCGACTCGAAACAATCCAAAATTACAATAAGAAAATCGACCGTGAACAAAAACACTTGCAAGATTTCGTCGATCGCTTCCGTTACAAAGCCTCGAAAGCGAAACAGGCTCAAAGCCGTCTGAAAGCAATTGACCGCCTCGAAAAAATCGATATCAATGACCCACTCGCAACAGTACATATCACCATTCCCGGGGTGGAAAATCGCAAAGGGCAAATTTTCCGCGCGGCTGATCTATCCATCGGCTATCCTGACAAAACCGTCGCGACTAATATTTACCTCGATTTCGATCGCAAAGAAAAAGTCGCCATCATCGGCGACAATGGTCAAGGCAAAACCACACTGCTCAAAACTTTCGCATCCGTGCTCGCCCCTCTCGGCGGACTATATCGCTGGACCCAAGACACCAAAATCGCCTACTACGCTCAACATGTACCCGCTGAACTGAATGACAATGAACAAGTTTGGCGATATATGCGCCGTTCAGCCAGTCACGATATTCTCGACGAAGAAGTGAAACGCATGGCGGGAAATTTTTTGTTCGACAAAAATGAATTGGAAAAAAATATTTCCATGTTGAGCGGTGGTGAACGCGCCCGACTCTGCCTCGCCGGATTACTACTGACCAAAAGCAATGTCCTCCTCCTCGACGAACCGACCAACCACCTCGATTTCGAGACCGTCGAAGCCCTCGGTCGCGCTCTCAAAAATTTTGTCGGCACCGTAATTTTCATCAGCCACAATCGCACTTTCGTGAATTCCATCGCGACCATGATCGTCGAAGTGAAAGACGGAAAAGTGAATCGCTATCACGGTAATTACGAAGACTACATTTACCACTTGCAAAACATTATTCAAACCGAAGACGGATCTGAAAAAGAAATCTCAACCGAAGCGACCACAGAAACCACCCCCGCTCAAAAAAACGATTCCCGAAAACAAAGACGCGAAATGAAAAAAATCGAAGAAGAAATCGCCGAACTAGAAAAAGAAAAAGAAATTCTCCTAAAAAAACAAGCCAAAAATCCTGCTAAATTTGGACAGGGTGGGTATGCTCGGCTTGGGGAAATTGTGGAATTGATTGAAGAAAAAGAAACTGAGTGGATGAAATTAAGTGAAGCGACTTCATAAACATATTACAAAAATCTCACCAAACTGGTGAGATTTTCTATGTCAGCCTTTTAAGGCAAATCAAACTCCCTCTGCCTCCTCCCAAACACGAAATACCCCACAATAACAAGCCCAAACACAATTACCAAAACCCTGACCACTGGCACATACAAATTCACAATCTCCCAAACACTAATCCATCGCACCGACACTGAACACTGGACCGTCTCCACATCCGCCAATAATTTCTGATCCTGATTTTCCAAATTATCCAAAGTTTGGTTTGTAATCGAAATTCCACTATCAATCAAACTGAGTTGGTTTTGAAACTCCACCTTTTCTTTATTAGTTCTTTGGACCAAATAATCTTTCCGCGCTGTGAGACCACTAATCTGCTCTGCAATTATTTTTTGTCGCGCCGTACTCGTCGTCACTTCTTGACGCAACTCACTAATATTTCTCAAAACACCCACAATCTCTTTCTGCCATTCCGCCACCACCCGATCATGATTTTCAGTTAAATTTTTCTTTTGTGTTTGCAAATCACTTAATCCCGTCAAATTATTCTCCGTATTTTTTTCAATATTCTGTTTTTGGGGAAGTAAATTATTTGACGACATGCTCTCATTGAAAAACCTCACCCCCACCATTCCGCGGAGCTCATTCTGAAATGTCTCAAGCGATGATTTCGGAATGACAAAGGAAATGTTAGCATACTTATTATTTGTATCCATTCTATCTACTCGACCTTCATAACCACGCACCATCGTCTGAATTTGCCGACTCATTTTTTCGACACCACGTGTCCGCATTTCTGCACGATAATTTGTTTTCAGAAATTCGCGTGTGTCCGTAATATCCGCTTCACCTACCGAATACCTCCCAATCCCAATACTATTCACCACCTTATTCAACATTCCACCCTCACGCTGTGCCGCGAGACCCGTACTCGCCCCGACATTATCGAGACCAAAATTTATCGCACCATCTTCCGCATAATCCATCGCTGGACTAGACATTGTCGATTCACCCGTCATGATTGGGCGAGAATTAATAAATATAACAACCACCGCCACACCAGCACACCCGGCGAGCGCAATTTTTAGAAACAGAAAACGAGACGGTCGAACTTTCGGACTGGCGACCGAATGCAAACTATCCAAAACTTTTTCTTTCACAATATTGTTATTCTCTGACACACCACGATTCTCTTTTCCCCACCCCATGAGAACATCCGCAATTTTTTTATTATTATATTTTTTCATATGCATAATTTATTCTAAATTCGCCCGCAACCGACCAATTGCCCGATGCACCCGCACCCGCGCGACCACGGTCGAGATTCCCAAAATTTTAGCAATTTCTTTGAAAGAAAAACCCGCAATATATCGCAAACGCAAAACTTCCTGATAATCTTCGGAAAGTTTTTGTAAAATTTCATCAATATATATTTTTTCTAAAATATTTTCCCGCACAATCGCCACCTTCGGAACATTCTCAAACCCTTCCTCACCCACCAATTCTTCTCGCCCTGATTTACGCCAATACTGCCGACACTCATTGCGCGCAATTGCAAACAACCAAGCACTGAACCTGACCCCGCGCGCCTCAAATTTCTCGAGCGCCGTAATTGCTTTCAGCCACGTATCCTGCAAAATATCCTCCGCCGTCTGCCGATTACGCACCGTATTCACGAGATACCCATACAATTTCGGCGTAATATCGTCCCAGAGCATACCCAAAGCCACCCGATCACCATTCTTGGCACGAGCGACGAGAGCTAATTCTTCGTCTAGAAGCATAAGTCGTTTGATTATTGCCTTACAAAAGGATAATACACGAAGATGGGTAAATGTTACAATAACACACTATTCGATGTTACACAACGTTGACAATCAACTCATTTTTTGATATATCTTCTATATCAAAACCCAGACGGAGGAAACCCCATGAAATTGGAACCAGTAAAACCCCGAGGTCGAAGATTCCCGATACAGTTCTTTGAAATCATGCGTGAGTTCGGAGACACTATTCCATGGCTCCGTGGATTGAACGAATTAAAATACGCCACAGACGGCGAATATTTCCACGATGAGCTCATGCGCAAAACCAAACAGAATGGTGCCCCGATTGTACCCTATCAACTCACAGATTCAGACGATGCTCACACCTACCTCGGAGGAATTATTTATTTCCCGAAATCACCCGAAACTCTGACAGACCCCCACAACCTCGAAACCGCCGAACGACTTGCCGACGAAGGTGCGTCCTTCATCAGTTGTTTGCAGGTGCGAGATGTGAAACGTGGTACAGGAAACGGCAGAGTGATAATGGAACGAGCCCTTCGAGCCATACGACACAAACACGGATCGGTCTGGGGAGTAGTTTCAGACCAGAGACTAATCAACTGGTACAAATCTCTCGGCGCCGAAATTCTGAGCCCACCAGAAAACAAAGACCAGCTTTGGATTGTTCATTGGAATGATAATCGGACCACTTGAAACGTATAAATGTATAATACACTCCGCACCGAACCACAGCCCTGATGGGCTGTTTTTTTATTGATACAAAAAACTCCCCTTCGGAAGTCTTTTGTATTTTATAGAACCGCTCGAGAATGTTGGTGAAGTTGTGAAGGTTTTATTTTCAAATTGCTACACTAAAGATTTCCGGACTAGTCGTGACTAAATTACCTATAGCTTCGCGCGAACTATTACCATTTCCAAAACCAACCATACCTTCTACAGAAGCGAAGTA
>DAOOSC010000017.1:0-20742 GCA_035389585.1 Candidatus Magasanikiibacteriota bacterium | reverse complement strand
GCAGTGAAGCCACCCTTCTTCAAAGTGACACCCTTGACTGTGGCGCCATCTTTACCAGCACTCAAAGTAAATTTGAGAAGTGGGTTAAAAGAAGTACCATCAGCCAAATTTGCTGCAGCTGGTGTGGAAGCCGCCAAAGACACTGTCACACTACCAGCGGCAGTTGGGACAGTTGTACCAGTTCCAGTTGACTCATTCGTCAAACCCATTGCTGGATCTGCGGTGATTTCAGCTGGAGTCATGGTCTCATCTGCCATTTCGACAGAATCTAAGAGGGCTGTAGTCACAGTGCGAACATCGTTCACGAGAGCTTTCGGGAGAGTCCCATCAACTTCGTAAGCCATGCCGTCTGTGATCGAGTATACTTTACCTGTAGCAGAAGTCTTCACGAGCATTCCGTCTACGAGCTCAGTACCATCGAGTTCTCCACTTGCTTTTGTGAAGTGTGAGAAATAGGAACCTTCAGTCACATCGCGAACGAGAGTGTACCACTTCGAGCCGAAAAGCTTGATAGCAGCTGCTTCGTTAGCAATTTTCTTGTAGGAACCATCTGGGAGCATTGTATAAACCGCTGCGGAAGGACCCTTCACGAGTCTGGAACCTGGGCGGAATGATACTGTGCCACCGTAGTTGTAGTGATCGAGACATTCGCCGTCGACCTCTACACCACCTTCTTTAGCGAGACTGTCAGAGTACCATGAATAGTACACTTCAGCGCTGAAGAAATCCATTTTCTGCAAGTCGTCGTTGAGCAAGAACACCGCTGGGTTTCCTTTTGCTTTGAAAAGGTCACCTGCTTCGAGTTCTGGGCAATCAACAGCTTTTACGCCTGTTGGGAGGAAAGCGGAAACGCCAACACTCCAAACGATTGTCAAAGCTACGACTGAAACGGTAAAAATCTTTTTACCAAGTTTGTTCATTGTCATAGTTTAATTAAGTACCTGTCTAGACGACGCGCCGATTAATTCCGGGTCCGTCAAACAGGTTTGCGTTACAAGTGCGCTTTTGTTGGCATACCTCGTGGTATCGACCTTTGGCCAAGCGCTAACCCGGGAGTTAACTCCGCGGGGCCCCTACTGTGTCAATTAAACACAGCGTACTGTATGGCTTCGGAAAGTTGAAAAAACTCAACACCCCGAAGCGATACATTACTGTGATGTCTTCGGTGCGATTTTCGCAGTTGTGCTATTTGTAGATGTCGCGACTGTGATAGATGAGGTACTAGCAACTACTGGTACAACCACCTGAGCAGGAATCACTTCCTTCACCACTTGATTCACATTTGACATCACCGTCTCAGCATTTGTCGTCACATTTGTCACCTCACGAATCGCGGCCACCGCTTCGACCAGTTGATTATTGTTCGCGAAATCCACCGCTTTCTCTGCTCCAGTCTTCGCTACCGCCGCGCTTTCATCAACCTTCACCATCGCCTGATCCACAAACGTCTTCACTACTGTCGGAGGCAAAACCACCGTCTGCGTAGATGTCACTACAATCACCGTCTTGTCTGCGGTAATAGCTGGAGCACCCGAAGTGGACGTCACAATCACAATCGGTGAATTCGTCGCCATACTATTCGCTAATTCCGCCATAATCGGTGTGAGCGTCACCGTCGTCGAAGCCGATTCCGGCAGAGTCCCCACCGCCATACTAGCCTGCGTTTTCACCGCTTCAGCATCAGAAATCATTTCTTTAATTTTGTCTTGCACCAAAGTCTTCACATCTTCTGCGTCTACCTTTACCTCACCGTCGGCTTGTTTCTGGACCACCATGGCGAGAGTGTTGATACTCGTCGCTTTGGCAAGCTTGCTACTCTCCAAGACTTCTTTTTTCAAGTCAGTGTCAGCCACAGTTTTCTCATTCACTTCTTTCAAAGTATCCACAATCTCTTTGGATTTTATATTCACATCCTTGGTAATATTGACTGCATCCTGAGGGTTGGAATCCATCGCCTGCTTCAAACTGTCCCCAGCAGATTTGAGTGATTTGTTCAAATGATCAATAGCAACCGCCGCCTGTACGGCCGCATCAGGTGCCTTTTTGTCCAAAACTTTCCCTGCCTCTACTGCTCGTTTGGCGGCAAATTCCAAATGCATATGAGCCTCACCGCTCTTGTCTGATGTCACTGCCACTACGAATTCACGCGTCTTCTCGGTCGCCATCTTCACTCCATAGCACATCTCGCCTGGGAGACAATTCTCGGTCGCGCTCACACTCGCGATCCAGCCACTCGCCGTCACACCAATCGCGAGAACTACCGCCATCACTGGACGCATCACAGTGATGAAATTACGTGGTAAAAACAAATTGGATAACTCAAAAACGGCCGCACGAGGAGATACCTCCGACCGATCAGGTACAGTATTAGAAATCTGCGTGAGTAATTGCTCACGTGCCGTTTTTAGCCATTCTGGACGAGCTTTCACGCTCACGTCCTCGGCGATTGCCCTCAATTGTTTTTTGAGTTCCCTCGTCATAGTTGACTATTTTTTCTCCGGCTTATTAGTAATTTCTGATAATTTTTTGATAGCACGATGTAGTGTCACTCTGACCGTCAATTGGCTTTTACCCATGATCATCGCCATTTCAGAAAAAGTTAATTCGTCCATGAACCGCAAAGTGATTACATCTCGATATTCTTGTTTCAATTTATTCAAATGTCTGACCAAGTGTAGAGCGTCTGTTTTATTGTCAATCTCACGAATCTGATCGACATCGCTCACTAAATCAGTCTCAGGCACACCCTGCTCGATCGACACTTCCTGGTGACGAGAGCGTTCACGATATTTATCCACTACCGCATTTCGCGCCATCCGATAGACCAGAGCACTGAAGCTCCGCACCTCGGCATTGGACTCGGACATGAGGTAATGCCAAACCTTCAAAAACACCTCACTGGTCAAATCCTCCGCTTCTTCCCGATTGTTAATTTTGAAGTATACAAAGCGAAAAATCTTCGGAGCATATAGGTCATAAAGGACAGCAAATGCGTCCTTATCTTTCGCCGTCTTTACCTTATACAACAGAATTTTTTCGCTGATTAGGTTACGCATATAATAAGACGAACAGGGGTGAAATTTGTTACACCTACCCCACCGTTCCTACCCAATTTAAGGAATAAAATCAGTATCCAACCAAGACGGACATAGGCTAGAATATACCACAAAATCGGGCAAAAATCAAGGTTTATTTGATTTTTTGGCTAAAATAAGCTGAAAACCTATACACAGCCCCCTCCGGCTACCCGCCACCCTACCAACCGCTCGAATTAGCCAACTTTTGACGGTCATGATATACTTTGATTAAACAAACCTACACAATGCACCCTCCGTAGCTCTGAAGGAGCGAAGGACGGGTCTTTCAATCTTCAAACACCCCTCCTATGAAGAAACCCTCCCGTAAAAAACCTACCCCACCCATCGCAATCACCCCAGCGGCCCACACCCCGAACCCGACAACACCAGACACCATCAGGGTCTCAATTTCCGAGGCCGCCAAGCTCTTCGGCGTCAACCCTCAGACTGTCCGTCGTGCCATCCAAGCCGAAGAAGTGAGCTATATCGTAGTCGCCAATCGTTACAAACTAAACTTCGAGTCGCTCATCCTCTGGTCACAGAAGAAGACCACCGTGCATAATAAATCAAACAAACGAGGCATTGGTCAATACATTGAGAAATGGAAAATTAAAAACCCACTTTATTCTCCCTCCATAAAAAATGTATGATTTTTTTCGAAAAACATTTTCAACGCGAAACCTTTTTTCACACTCCACACAAATGGTTTATTGCTTTTCTCATCTCACCGATTCATTTTTTCGAAACGCAATATAGACAACATTATCACCTACGCTTCACCCACGCGCGGAAATTATTTATTTTTGATCTCGGATTAATTTGTTTGGCACTCGGCCTAATTATTTCCACACTCTACTGGCTGACTTATGATCCGACACTGACACGTTCACTCGAATTGACAATTACTCCCACGTTGAATACGCGGATTCTCTCCGGACAAAACATTTCTTTCCGGATTGATTACCGAAACAATAGTCCGGAAAAAATTATCGCTCCCGAACTTTCAATATTATTGCCACACGGATTTTATTTGAAAAATATTTCTCTACCGAATTTTTCGACCTCCACACACTCTGTCTCTCTGCCCGATCTACCAGCTGGTGCGAACGGACAGATGGAATTTTCTGGACAATACTTCTCCACTCCGGGTGATCACTCCCCGATCATCACTTCACTATCATATCACCGCGATGAATCCAACAAGGCTGAACAAAAAAACACTCAGTACTTAATTCACACCGCCGACTCAATGATCCACCTGAAAACAGGTGCCGATTTTCCGAAACAATTAATCGCTGGCACGAATGCCAACTTTTCGATCGACATTACTCTCGAACCAAAGTTCCAGCAAAACGACATTATTCCTGCCATGCAAACTTTTCTCGGCGGTAGTCGATCCTTCGATATCACGAAACTTGAGCTCGAAGCGGACGGCAAGATATTTCCGTGCGCAAAAAATCTCATGTGTGACCTCCCTCAAAATTTCAATCAATTAAAAATGAACGGAAAACTTTTTATTCCAAAAAATATTGTGGCAGACTCGGTCGACATTGAATTTTATTCTCGCTTCCTCGTCGATGAAAAATATATTGACCAATCGTCGATAACAAAGAGTCTTCCTCTCGTTCGACCAGAAATTTCCATTGTTTCCGAAATTGAAAACATGCCGCGTTTTGTTTCCGGCGGCGAAATAATTAAATTGAACGGCCGAATACGAAATGCAGGCAGTGTATCTGCCGAGCACGCACGCCTATCGCTCGTTTTACCAAAAGATATAATTGATACCAAAAAAATTATTTCGTTGAACCACGCAGAATTGACAAATAGCATACTCACTGTGAACGAGCACTTCGACGCCAAATATATTTCATTGTCGCGCGATGAACCCATTCCTTTCGTGATCATACTTCCGCTCCGCGCCAATTTACCAAATGATGTAGAAAAATTTTCAGTGAAACTACTATTCTCCGCCACACTCGACGACTTGGCCAATACTGCCTATGAGACATCGGCCGAATCCCCTTCTCTCACAATCGCTCCCCGGCCGACACTCGCAGCCGAAGCGCGATATTTCACCCCAGAAGGAGATCAAATCGGTCGCGGTCCAATTCCACCCAGTGTCGGCAAAGAAACAAAGTACTGGATACTAATTCGATACTCCAATTCCTATTCTGAATTACGTAATCTAAATTTTTCCGCCCAATTACCGAGCGGTGCCGTGTGGACGGGTCGCAATAGTGTCAGCCTCGGTGCAGAAATAAGTTTCGATCAAATGACGAGAAACCTCAGCTGGACAATGACGCGTCTTTCTCCCCACACGACCGTCGGTCTCAATTTCGAAATTGCTTATACACCGACCGCCAAACAAAAAGGCGCATATTTCGATTTACTGAAAGAAATCAAATTTAGCGCTTTCGAACCAACCACGAACCAAATAATTACGAAAACTATATCGAACATAAATTCGAAACTAGATACCGATAGTGAGGCGCAAATACGCGGTACGAGTGTGAGATAAAGAACGCTCCAGCTTTTAATAAAACATTAATTAATTTATTATGGAGTTCAAAACCATTCAAGAAGCTTGCGTCAACAACGCAATAAATTATGGCAAAGAATTTAATGTGAAGATTGATGAAGATTTTGCGCTATTAAAATTATTTGAAGAATTGGGAGAATTTTCGCAAGCGGTCTTGATAAATAGAAAAAAGAGCCGACCGGAAAAATTTATTTCGGCGGAAATTGCTAAAGCGGAAGTGGCCAAAGAATTAGCTGACGTAATCGGGATGGTTTTTGTTAACGCGCAACTACTCAATATCGATCTAGAAGAAGCCCTGAGAAAGAAATGGATGAAGAAATAATTGGTTTTAAAAAGTGCCCCGAAATGTGAGGCACTTTTTAAGCTGTTTCCACCCTGATGTCTCCCCTACCAACCAACAATTGACTGTATATCATTTCAATCTCTTCGGTGACATGCGCTAAAGAATATTTTTCAGCAATAATTGCCTGATTGTTTACCCCCAACTTCGTTCGCTCATCTGCGCTCCAGCCAATAAAATCAGCTACTTTATTCTCCAAATCCGCTACATTATTCTCACGAAAAAATATCCTACTATCCGAAATCATTTCCAAATGAGCCGGAATGGACGAAAGCAATACTGGACGCGCCACTGCCATCGCTTCAAGCACAGAAATAGGCAAACCTTCATTCACCGAAGGGTGCACACATACCGCACAATTCGCGAGCAACGCACGTGATTTATCGCTCGGTAAAAATCCCGTGAAAACGATATTTGTATTATGTGCCGTCGCGGCGCGCAACGATGCTACATATTCTTCCGTATGGACAGCGCCACCCACGATCACCAATTTCAAATCTGTCGCCATCCCCTTTTTTTGGAGATTATCAAAAGCTTCAGCCAAAACATGAGCGCCCTTATGTGGGATGAGACGAGACACCATGATTATATATTTTTCTTTTTCAATACCAAATTCACGCAACATCTCATCACTATTTTCATAGCTTTGCATTTCGACACCGTTCGGCACGTAGATCGCTTCCCGACCAAATTCATTCAGACAATAATTTTTCAATTCAGCTGATACAGCAATCGTCACATGCGGAAAACGACAAACGGCCCATTCACCAATACGAAGAATCACACGCGCGAACCAGCCCCATTTCTGATGGTAGCGATCAATCGAATGGAACGTGCCGACGACGCGAATTCGTGGTGCTACAATTCTCGGAATCCATGACAAAAGCGCCGGACCGACACCGTGATAGTGAATCACATCAACCCGAGAAAATATCGCATGCCACGTCGCCAAAAATACATGCGTAATCGTGTCCAAATGTTTCGTGTGAATACTCAAAAGATTCACTACTCGTATACCGCGATAAAACGGCGCAATGCGTCGAGCATACCAAGACCGGCCATAGACTGTGACATCATGACCACGTGAAACGAGAGAGACCGCTAAGTCCTCTACATGTCGTTCCACGCCACCATAAGCGGCAGGAATGCCTTTTTGTCCGATCATCGCGATACGCATAATAGATTTTAATTCCAAAACCATTTTGTAATTTGCCCTTTGACATTCGTCATTGAACACCCCACAATACCACATTTGACCGATTTTGTCAATGGTAGGCCTAAATAATGGCTAAAATTGGGCAATTTTGTGATTATTCCCAAAACAAAATACGCCCGGACAGGCGTATTTCGTCTAAAAATTTAATTAGGCCCGATCGTATTCATGCACCTTCATTTGCGAATCTATTTGCTTCGTCGTCTCGATTGCCACACTCACGATGATGAGTAGTGAAGTGCCGCCGATCACGAGCGATTGCGTACCGGTGAACGCCTTCAGGATCAATGGCAAAATCGCAATCACACCGAGAAACAAAGCGCCCGCAAACACAAGTCGGAACATAGTCTTTTGCAAATACTCCTCCGTCTGCTTCCCCGGACGAATACCCGGCACAAACCCACCCTGACGCTGTAAATTCTCCGCAATTTTCTGCGGTTGGAAAATCACAGCCGTGTAAAAATAGGTGAAACCAAAAACAAGCAAAAAGTAGAGTACCCCGTAAAATAATTGATTCGAGAAAAGCGAAATCACATGTCGCGCAATTGTCGCCGACATTCCTGAACCATTAGCGAAGAATTGGGAAATCATCGACGGGAACAAGATGAGAGAGACCGCGAAGATAATCGGAATCACGCCAGCCATATTCACGCGTAGAGGCAGTGATGTGGAATTTCCACCGTACGAAGAATTACCGCGAATCTGTTTCGCATAATTCACCGGAATATTCCTCTGTCCTTCCGAAATAATTACCACACCAACGATGGTGATGACCGCAATCACTAAAAACAAAATATAAGTATAGAGATCGGCCGCATTATAGTTCACTACGAAATTCTGAATCGCCTTCGGCAGACTAGCCACGATGCCGGCGAAAATAAGCAGAGAGACTCCGTTGCCGATATTTTTCTCCGTGATCAATTCGCCAATCCACATGAGAAACAAAGTACCCGCGGTAATCGTGATCATCATTGTGAAAAGTTTCATCACCGACAAATCTGCCACGATATTATACTGCGCGCCAGAAAGTAACTTGATCATACCATACGACTGGAGGAGAGCGAGCGGTACCGTCGCAAGCCTAGTGTACATATTGATCTTCTGTTGACCAGACTCACCTTCTTTACTCATCTCTTCGAGCCGTGGGACGATCATACCGAGTAATTGGAAAATAATCGAAGCGGTGATATAGGGAGAAACACCAAGCATGATTATGGAAAAATTTTCCATCGTACCGCCAGAAAAGATGTTCAACAAGCCGAGAATTTGATTCCCTGCCAAAAAATTCTTCAAGTTTTCCGCATTCACACCCGGAACAGGAATATGGGCCGCGAGGCGAAATACGACGAGCATCGCCACAACAAAAATAATTTTATTGCGCAGATCTCTAATTTTGAAAATCTGCCTCAATTTTTCCCACATAAGCATATTGTTAACCCGATTCCACGGTCGCATGAGCACCGGCGAAATCGAATACTAATTTAATCGCTACCCGGAATTAAATTACCTTGCCGCCCGCTTTTTCAATCAATTCACGCGCGACCTTACTAACAAAACATCCGTCAACTGTGATTTTCTTGCTGATCGCACCATTGGCGACGATTTTTACGCCGGCTTTCACACTACTGACCAATTTGCGTTTCAAAAAATATGTCGGTGTAATGACATCATTGTCTTTGGCAATTTTCTCAATCGTAGAGAGATCCACCACCGCCATTTGATTATACTGACTGCCGAAACCACGCAGTTTCGGAACCTTTTGGATATGAGATTTCAAACCGCGAATGCCGGTACGACGACCGCCACCGGAACGAGCTGTTTGACCTTTGCCACCGCGTCCAGCTGTCTTACCTTTACCGGACGAATTGCCCCGACCGACAGATTTGGAGTGGCGACGCGCGCCGCGGGCGGCACTGATTGTTGCTGGAGTAATAGCCATATTGCTGAAATGATTAAAATTACTTATTTGGCTTTTGCCATCGGATTATTCGGACGAGCGGGAAAATTCTTTTTCTGTTTATAGCGAAATTCTGCCGATTTAAATGATTTCAATGCCTCAAACACCGCTTTGATATTACTAATTTTATTTGGTGTTTTACCAAGCATCTTGGAAGAAGCATTCGGCACTCCGGCCATTTCGAGCACGGTGCGAATTGAACTGCCCGCGATTACACCCGAACCTTTTGGTGCCGGTTTGAGCATGACTCGAGCCGCTTTGTATTTGGCAAGCACGATATGAGGGAGAGTTTCGTTGATGATCGGCACGCGAAGGATACTCTTCTTCGCTTGATTTACTGCTTTTTCTACAGCCATTTGGACATCTTTGCCTTTGTCCACGCCAAAACCGACGCGACCATTGCGATCACCAATGACGACCGTCGCTCGAAACGACATCTGTTTACCGCCCTTTGTCACACGAGTGACACGCGCCAAATCGACCACCTGCTGATCGAACTCCGGCTTCTCGCGTTTCGGTCGCATTTTTCCTCGATTATTGTCTTGTGTTGATGGATTCATAATATTGATACTAAAATTGCAAGCCGCCGGCGCGAGCTCCGTCTGCGACTGCTTTTACACGACCGTGATATTTATATCCAGCACGATCAAAAACAACTTTTGTAATATTTTTTGTTTTCGCTTTTTCGGCAATTTTTTCACCGACCTGATATGCGACCGCTACTTTTGCGTTCATTCCTTCTGGTTGCTTCGCTTTGGTGTCCACTTCATTTGACGAAGCCGCGACCAAAGTCCGCCCAGAATTATCATCCACGAGTTGTACATAAGTCGACTTCAAACTGCGAAACACCGATAAACGCGGTCTCTCGGCAGTACCAGCCAACACCGTACGCACCCGATTGTGGCGCACAATGCGACGCAAATTTTTTGATGTGATTTTTTTCATAAGACATTTGCAATTAATGCGCCTTAAGCGGCCGTCTTGGCGGCGGTCTTACCAGCCTTACGACGGATGACCTCTTCCAAATATTTAATACCTTTGCCTTTGTATGGTTCTGGTTTGCGTACCGCGCGGATTTCCGAAGCGACCTGACCGAGCAATTCCTTGTTCGGACTCTCCAGAGTCAATACATTTTTTTCTACCACCGCTGTCACACTCTCTGGCATTTTATAAACTACCGGATGAGTGTACCCGACATCGAGTTTGACGTCTTTACCTTGCATCGCGGCTTTATAACCGACGCCGTTGATTTCGAGTTTCTTCTGATAAACCTTGACGACACCTTCCACCATGTTTTTCACATGAGCGGCATAGGTGCCCCAGAGTGAGCGCTCTCTTTTCTCATCTTTGTGTGCCACATCCACCGTAATTTCCGTTGCGGTGATATTCAGTTTGATGCGCGGATCAATGACCCGCTCCAAACTCCCCTTCGGACCCTTCACTGAGAATTTATTATCTTTCAATTCTACCGTGACGCCGGCCGGGATTTTGATAATTTGTTTTCCAACACGAGACATATGTTCACGGTTAAAATTAATAGATCGAACAGATAATTTCACCGCCCAAACCATTTTCTTCAGCTTCTTTATTAGTCATAATTCCCGCCGAAGTCGACACGATCGCGAAGCCGTAATCATTGATTACGCGAGGCATTTCATCATGCTTACGATATACCCTGTGACCTGGTTTACTCACCCGATCGACCGCGGTGATGGCCGGTTCTTTACCGTAATATTTTATTTTCAGATTTAATTTGTTCACTGCGTCGCTGGCGACTTCCACGGCCTCGAGAAAACCCAAGCGCAGAAATATGTCAGCAATTGCTTTCTTCACCTTCGAATTAGCCACTGTCACGCTTGGTTTGCGTGCCTTGGCCGCATTGCGAAGATTCGTGAGCATGTCTGCAATAGGATCTGTCATCATAAATAATTGATTAGCAATATAAAATTACCAGCTGGATTTACGCACGCCTGGCAATTTGCCCGCGTTTGCATACTCCCGGAAACATATACGGCACATTTCAAATTTTCCCATATAGCCACGCTTGCGACCACAGCGCCAACAACGGCGCACAATGCGTGTGCTAAATTTTGGAGTTTGTCTAGTACGTGATATTTGAGCTTCTGTAGCCATAATGCTTATTACTTATTGCTAAAAGGAAAACCGATTTTGGTGAGGAGAGCGAGACCCTGTTCGCGATTCTTGGCACTTGTCACAATAATCACCTGCAAACCATGAATCTTGTCGATCGCATCCGCTTTGATCTCCGGAAAAGCGATATTTTCCTTGAAACCGATTGTATAATTACCCTGATTATCAAAAGCTTTTGGCGGAATACCACGGAAATCTTTCATACGCGGGAAAGTGACTGACACGAGTTTGTCCAAAAAATCGTACATCCTCTTGCCGTGCAAAGTGACAGAACAACCGATTGGCATTCCTTGTCTTGTTTTGAAATTAGAAATCGATTTGGCGGCCTTGTTGTGGATCGGCTTCTGACCGGTAATCATCGTCAAAGTTTTTTCCACATTTTCAATAAAAGCATTCTCTTTCGCGTGGCGACCATAACCAACATTGACCACAACTTTCAAAACTCGTGGCACCTGCATAATATTTTTCAAACCGAATTCCTGCTTCAGAGCAGGCAATACTTCGGCGTGAATTTTCTTGTATAATCTTGAATCCATATTATTTTATTAGTCAATCATTTCGCCGCTCACATGAGCAATGCGTTTTTTTTCTTTGCCTTCGACCTTGAACCCGACACGTGTCGGCTTACCAGACTTCGGATCGATGAGCATCACTCGGGATGCTGGCACTGGCGCCGGCAATTCGATCACTTGGCCTTGCGCACCCTTTTTGCTCGGACGCATGTGTTTTTTCAATAAGTTCGCACCTTCCACCACCACATAATAAAGTCCTTTTGTGGCATTGAACATTACTTGTACCACCTTGCCTTCTTTGCCCCGATCTTTACCGGCGAGAATTTTTACTTTGTCACCTGTTTTGATTTTCATATAATTATTATTTAATATGTCTACAAAACTTCCGGTGCCAAAGAAATGATCTTTTGGTAACCGCGACCGCGCAATTCACGCGCAATCGGTCCGAAAATACGTGTGCCTTTCGGTTCTTTGGTCTTCTGATCAATAATCACGGCCGCATTCTCGTCGAAACGAATATAAATGCCCTCTTTGCGGCGCAATTCTTTGTGTTGACGAACAATTACCGCGTGAACAACATCACCTTTTTTGATGGCGGCGCGTGGAGCCGCTTCTTTCACGGCGCAAGTAATCACATCACCAATCTGTGCGAAACGTTTTTTATAACCACCCAAAACGCGAATACATTGGAGCTTTTTGGCACCACTATTATCCGCCACTTTGAGCATTGATCTGTGCTGTATCATATATCCTTCAATTAAGCCTTTTTATTGACTGCGATAATCCGCCAACGCTTCGACGTGCTGATCGGACGACATTCTTCAAAAGTCACCACATCACCTACTTTTGCGACCGAATTTTCGTCATGGACCGCGTATTTCTGAGTAGTGTGGTATTGTTTATTGTATTTTGGGTGCATTTTGGTCATCACCATCTGCACACTGACTGTCTTGCTTCCGGAGATCTTCACCACCTCACCACTAAAACGACGAGTGATGTGTTCCGGTTTGGCAACGACGGTTTTTTTAATTGTTTTTTTTGCCATATAGTTTAAATCTTATTTATTTAACCGTCGCTCGATTCTTCTGCGCCGTGATAATTTTGGCAATCGCGCGTCTTGTTTCCTTGATCACATTGAAATTCTTGAGCTGACGTTCTCCGGCCTTGAAACGTAATTCACGCAATTCATTTTGATTATCAGCGAGAAGTTGGCGTAAATCTTTTTCGCTTAAATTTTTTATATCAGTATATTCCATAGTAATTAAAATATTAAGCTTTCTTTATATACACTGTTTTGACACAGATTTTGTAAGCGGCCGAGAGCAGAGCCTCTTTTGCGGCGGATTCTGGGACACCTTCCATCTCGAACAAAATCGCCCCTGGTTTGATGGTACAAACATAATGATCTGGCGAACCTTTGCCGCCACCCATCGGCACTTCATTACCCTTCTTCGTCACAGGACGATCCGGAAAAACTCGAATCCAGATCTTTCCACCCTTCTTCACATAACGAGTGAGCACACGGCGTCCGGCTTCGAGCTCACGGGAGTTCACCCAACCCGGTTCGACCGCCTTCAGTCCGAAACTGCCATAAGCCAATGAGAGAGCGCGAGTCGCTACTCCCAAATTATTACGACGCGGCGCATGCCATTTACGATGTTTAACTTTCTTTGGTAACAACATATATTTCTAAATTATTTCTTGGCTCTGTCAAACGAACGTGGTGCGCGCTCTGTCCGATTATTATTCGCATTTTTCGCTTCACGGCGTTCTGCTTCGGCGCTTTCCGCCAAAATATCTTTACGGCCAAATACTTCCCCATGGCAAATCCAGACCTTCACGCCAATTTTACCCTGCAAAGTCTGTGCCGGAATTGCGCAGAAATCCACATCCGAACGCAAAGTGATGAGCGGCACAGTACCAACATGCATTTTCTCGGTACGAGCAATTTCTGCTCCATTCAAACGACCCGAGAGAACAATTTTGATACCTTTGGCGCCTGCTTTCATGACTCGTTCCATCGCCGACTTCATCGAACGACGGAAAGGCATACGTTTCTCAATATCCGCCACGATCGACTGTGCGACGAGAGCGGCCGAGAGCGCCGGAGAATGTACTTCACGCACATTCAATTTCACTTTTAGTTTCTGTTGCAAAATCTGACGCTCAATATATTTACGCACTTCATCCAAACCTTGTCCACCTTTGCCGATGATCATACCCGGCTTCGCCACAAAAATTGTCACCGTCATGTTTTTCACATTGCGCTCGACAGCGACTGCCGACACGCCGGCATCTTTGAACTTCTTTTCCAAATACTCCCGAATTTTCAAATCTTGACGAGCAAACATAGCATAGCTATTTTTGCTATACCAGCGGGAATCCCAAGTATAGATTACCTGAGTGCGATGAATTCTTGGTTGTACTTTATGACCCATATGAGATATTATTTACTGGTTTTTTTGGCACGCGGAGTTTTCTTCGCCGGAGCTTTTTTTGTCGCATCGGTTTCGACCGTCACCGAATCTTTTTTACTTTCTTTCATTTTACCCGTACCCTCCCCCGCGAGAATCAGAGTGACATGTGAAGTACGTTTGCGAATCGGTGTCGCCCGACCCATCGCGCGCGGCGACCATCGTTTCTGCATCGGACCGCCGTCTACGAAAACATGCTTGATGACGAGCGATTCACGCTTCGCACCATGATTATGCAGAGCATTCGCGACTGCTGAGCGCAACAATTTGATGATCGGCAAAACCGCCGCCTTATTCATGTTCACGAGTTGGGCTTCGGCTGAAATCACACTGAGACCGCGGATCAAATCCGTCACTGGTCGCACCTTGCGTGGCCCCATCTTCAAAAATCTCAATTTAGCTGTCGTTTCAAAATTCATATGCTTTATTTTTTAGCTTCCGCCTTCGGAGCACCGGCGGCGGCTGGAGCGGCACCCGGAGTAGTAGCGGCTTCTTTGGACATTTTACCGCCATGCTTGATGAACTTGCGTGTCATCGAGAATTCACCGAGTTTATGGCCAACCATATTTTCTTCCACGAATACGTTGATGAAATCTCGACCATTATGAACAGCGAAACTCACACCCACCATCTGTGGTACGATTGTACATTTGCGTGACCAAGTTTTGATCGCCGTCTTGCTCTTTGTCGCCTTGGCTTGTTCTACCTTCTTCATGAGACGTTCATCAATGTATGGTCCTTTTTTTAAACTTCTAGACATATAATAAATTATTTGTTGCCTACATTCTTTTTGCGGCGCTGAATAATGAATTTATCACTCCACTTGCCCGGTTTCCTCGTCTTCACACCGAGAGCTTTCTTGCCCCATGGTGTTTTCGGACCGCCCTTCAAACCAATCGGCGAATGACCTTCACCACCGCCGTGTGGGTGATCGACCGGATTCATGTTCTTACCTTTCACGCGTGGTCTGATACCGAGCATGCGCTTGCGCCCTGCCTTACCCCAACGTACGAGCTGATAATCAGAATTACCGACCATACCAATCGTCGCCATACAGGTCTTCGGCACCATGCGCATTTCACTCGATGGTAGACGGAGTTGAGCGTAATCACCTTCAATACCAATAAATTGAGTGCCATTTCCGGCGCCACGCGCCAACTGTCCACCTTTGCCCGGGGTCAATTCAATATTATGCACAAAAAGACCAACCGGAATAAATTCAAGTGGCATGGCGTTCCCAGTATTAGGCTCAATCGCTTTCATGGAAGACATTACCTTATCACCGACCCTGAGTCCGACCGGTTGAATTATGTAGGCTTTTTCACCATCAGTATAATTCAGCAGAGCGATTCGGCTGTTACGATTCGGATCATACTCGATCGCGATTACTTCGGCCGACACATCGAATTTCACACGCTTGAAATCGACCACGCGATAGAGCTGTTTCACGCCACCACCCTGATGACGAACGGTAATTTTACCGGTATTGTTGCGACCGCTGTGTGATTTCAGTCTCTCCACCAGAGATTTTTCAGGTGTCGTTTTCGTGATATCAGAAAAATCCTGCACACTTGATTTGCGGCGCCCCGGAGTAGTTGGTTTGTATATTTTGATAGCCATATTATTTTTCTAGCAGATTAAACACCTTCGTGTACACCGATCGTCTCGCCTTTTTTCAAATAGACAATCGCTTTTTTGAAATCAGCCGTGCGCCCAGTCGCGCGACCAAAACGACGTACCTGACCGTTCACATTCAAAATTCGCACTTTCTCCGCCTTGGCACCGTAAATTTCTTTTACAGCTTTCTTTACATCTTCTTTGTTAGCTCTATTGGCCACGATGAAAGTATAAGCACCGTGACTTTCTGCAATCGCCGCTTTCTCCGAGATGAGCGGGTGGAGAAGAATTCGGTGGGCTCGCACATGCAAACCAACTGATTTCTTCGTTGATTTTTTTTCTGCCACCACCTTATCTTCCGTCTTGACTAATTCTTTGACACTTGATTTTTCAACTCGGTCAGCCATTTTTTTCAATTCCTTTTTTCCTTCTGATTTTGTCCGTTTAAATTTATCTAGTATTCCCATATAATTATTTCGCTAAACGATTTTCCAGAATTTCAATGCCTTTTTTGGTAGTGATCACATACTGATGATGCATGAGGTCGACGACACTCGCATCTACAGCGCGCATGAAATCCAATTTACTCAAATTACCGACCGCCCGTTTTGTTGTTTCTTCTAATTTCGGCAAGAGCACCAAAGTGTTTCTACCGGTACCTGGCAATTTGGCACGCAAATCAGACAACTCACGAGTTTTACCGGTCAATTTCAAATCTTCGAGAACAACGAATTTCTCATCAAAAACTTTGTCAGAAAAAAGCATTTTCACCGCCAAACGGTTCATTTTCTTGTTTATTTTTTGTTTGTAATTTCGATCAGATCGTGGTCCGAATGTAATACCGCCGCCGACCCAGATCGGAGAGCGGGTGGAACCATGACGAGCGCGACCCGTACCTTTTTGTTTCCAAGGCTTACGACCACCACCACGGACTTCACCGCGATTCTTGGTGTGTGCCCATGGTTCACGCGCATTGGCCATGAGAGCGAGATACACCTGATGAATAACCGACTTTTTCGGTTTCACGCCGAAGACGGCATCATTCAGTTGAATTTCACCATTTTGCTCACCGCTTTCTTTGTATAAAATTGTTTTTGCCATATAGTTTCAATTTTTAAACCGTGTTTAGGCTACTGTATTCTCTCCTGCCGTCTGTTGGGATTCGACCATGATTTTTCCCTCGGCAGTGTGGATAGAGAGGACGCCATTACGCGCTCCCGGCACCGCACCTTTTATATAAATTTCATTTGTTTCTGGGTGTACTTCGACGATTTCCAAATTATGGACAGTGACACGATTGTCACCCATGTGACCACCCATGCGAATACCTTTGAAAGTTCTTTGGACACCGCCGGCGCCGATCGAACCAGGCATGCGCAAGTTGTCTTTGTGACCGTGTGAGGCTGGACCGCCACGGAAACCATGTCGTTTCACCACGCCTTGGAAGCCACGGCCTTTGGCGAAACCGACCACCGAGACTTTCTCTCCTGGAGAAAATATCCCGACCGTGAACACATCCCCTCTTTTTAAAACATTCTCACTGTTAGTTTTGAAATCACGCAAAAATCTCACTGTCATCGTCTTATCTTCATCGGTGTGAATATCTTTCAGATGACCCTGCTCGGCTTTGTTCAAGCGGAAATTTTTCTGTTTACCAAAACCAACCTGAACAGATTCAACACCATCTTTGTCGGCAGTTTTGATCTGCGTCACTACACATGGACCAGCCTGAACACGTGTCACTGGTACGACGGTACCATCTTCACGGAAGACCTGAGTCATGTCAATTTTTTTTCCAAGAATAAATTTCATATTTCGGAGTGTCCTTAATAATTATTTTCAATTTTGTTTTGACAACTATTTACAAAAATAAAAAACCAGAAATACCAAACATCAAAAGCTAATCTTCCCCCAACAATATATCCAAACCACCTCAGAATTGCTTTGGTGTCTAATACTTCTGGCCTTTTAGTCCTGAATGGATTAAATGGCAATATTAAATTTCTGCAAATTCACCTCACGCACGTTTGATTTCGAACCAAATGTTTTTCTTCTTGGGGAATCTTATTTGGTTTAAATCACCGTACTTTGTTTGGTCTAGATATATTTTCTCCGACTCAATCGGAGATTGGTTAACTAACTAATGATTTTTAAACTAGTCCATTTTGATCTCGATATCCACGCCACTCGGCAAGTTCAAATTCATAAGAGCATCTACCGCTTTTGGCGTCACGTCCACAATATAAATCAATCTCTTGTGAGTGCGCATCTCGTATTGCTCTGACGCAGTCTTATGAACAAACGTTGACCGATTGACACTGAATTTCTTGATCTCTGTCGGCAATGGAACTGGGCCGACTACCTTCGAACCATTTCTTTCGGCTGTCTCGATGATTGTGCGTGTCGCCTGATCGACAATTTTGTGATCAAAGGCTTTGATTTTCACGCGAATTTTCGAACCAGCTTCTTTCACCGTCTTTTGTATTACCATAATTCAATAAAGTACAATTAAGCAATGCGAGAGGGCCCCAAACGGGACCCCCTCACATATACTATTACACAATAATTTTTGTCACCACGCCAGCACCGACAGTGCGACCACCCTCGCGGATAGCGAAACGCATCTTGTCTTCGAGAGCTACTGGAGTAATGAGTTTGATCTTCAAATTCGCTGTATCGCCAGGCATGACCATCTCACCTGCTGTGAGTGTGATATCGCCCGTCACATCAGTTGTACGAATATAGAATTGTGGTTTATAACCATTGAAGAATGGTTTATGACGTCCACCTTCTTCTTTTGTCAAAGCATAGACTTCCGCTTCGAACTCAGTATGTGGAGTGATAGAGCCCGGTTTCGCGAGCACCATACCACGTTCTACTTCTTCTTTCTTTGTACCACGGAGCAAAATACCGGCGTTATCACCAGCTTGACCTTGTGGCAAAGATTTATTGAACATTTCGATACCTGTCACAGTCGTCTTCATTGGTTCTGGACGCATACCCACGATTGAGACTTCGTCACCAATTTTCAACATACCGCGCTCGATACGACCAGTCACCACAGTGCCACGACCTTCAATTGAGAAGACATCTTCGATCGGCATGAGGAGAGGTTTATCAATTTCACGTTGTGGCTCTGGGATGTACTCATCGAGAATTTTCATCAAATCCAAAACTGGTTTTGAAGCAGCTTCGTCTGTTGGATTCTGGAGAGCTTTGATAGCTGAACCGCGAACGATTGGTGTAGTATCACCAGGGAATTTATATTTCTTCAAGAGATCGCGCACTTCTTCTTCGACGAGGTCGAGCAACATTGTATCGCTGACCATATCGCACTTGTTCAAGAAAACAACAATGTAAGGCACGCCTACCTGACGAGCGAGCAAGATGTGCTCACGAGTCTGAGGCATAGGACCGTCAGCCGCTGACACGACCAAAATAGCACCGTCCATCTGGGCGGCACCTGTGATCATGTTCTTCACATAGTCAGCATGGCCTGGACAGTCGACGTGTGCATAGTGACGCTTTTCAGTCTCATATTCTACATGTGCTGTAGAGATGGTGATACCGCGAGCCTTTGATTCTGGAGCTTTATCCAAATCATCAACGCCCTTTTTCTGAGCGGTCATTCCGTGTGCAGTTAATACCTGCAAGATAGCTGCAGTCAAAGTAGTTTTACCATGGTCGACGTGACCGATAGTACCAACATTGACATGTGGCTTAGTTCGTAAAAACTCTGCCATACGAGATTGTGAAGCCGCACTAGACCGGGTGGCCGGACTAAGTTTTGTTAACCAGCGGCAAAACAGTTAATTTTTTACTAAAAACAAATAAAATTGTGCATATTTTGCACGTAGGCACATTATAGCGCATGATTTCTATCCCGTCAAGAGCGAAACTGGGGATAATCTGCGTATAATTAACTATCCCATTGGTTCATCCAAAAACAATGGATCTGAATCAACCAAATCACCCCTAAAATCCATATCTGAAAAGTCAGTCGTCTCAGGTATAGATAGGAGCTCCTCCGGGTCGAGCGGTGCCCCCATTTTTTTAAATTTCTCCCATGGTGCTTCCTCTGCAATCGGATTTTCACTGAAATCGACTGGTTTCCCAAAATTTCCACCCTCTAACCCTGCCCCAAATACTTCTGCGATATCTTCTTTTTTTGGCTCTTCCGACGGTAAAATCGGCACCACACCCCTATGGTGTTGATCAGGCTTTTCTTCTATAATTTCATGATACATCGGTTCTTCATCAGCATCGATCTCATCGTCTAACTCTTCCCGATCACCACCATCTTCACTATCTTCATCTTCTGCGTCTTCCCATTCGGCCAAAGCCTCTTCGTTTTGGCGTTCGCGCCAAGCATCAATCTCTGAATTAATTCGATTCAGGACATCCGCATCGCTCTCCGGCTCAAATTCATCATCATCCAAAAATCCCCGTCTTTCATTCAAGAAACTCTCATACGACTCGAGTGGCATGATGACAAATGCCTCGCCCATGACCGAATCATGAACGATTAGCCGATCCCCCGTTCGCTTTGATAGTTCAATCAAATACTCCAATGAATAACTCATAAAAAATTTATTTTTAATGAGTTGATTATATATTTCCACTCGTAAAAAGTCAAGAGAAAATTATGTTAAACTAAAAAACATTTTTGGACAAAAAAGGCCACTGCACAGATTGCTCTACGCAGTGGCCGAAAGACCAAGAACCCAAGTGTCCGAGTGGTCAAACACACGAAACGAAAAGTACCAAGTATCCTAGTGTCCGAGAATCTCCACCCCCCGAGCGAAGACGCCGACATTGCCATACCGACTCTCGTCGAAGTCCCAGAAGCTGCAATTGAGACC